>DAIRSC010000116.1:0-7307 GCA_036804585.1 Chitinophagaceae bacterium | reverse complement strand
TTGGTAATATTTTTTTTTCTTTTGGTGCCTTATTTTCTTTATCAATGAATTTATTGGCAGTCAACATATGCTTTTTCATAATAAAGAAGGTATCCTTTCTGGAGTATAAATAGGGGCCTGATTTTTTACCGAACCAATATCCAACCATATTTCCCAATATACCCGCAATGGCAAACATTAGCGGGATCAACATATAATGGACATTAAAAAAACTTTCTGAGAGTTTGTCAGATAACATGCCGGCCACCACCAACAGTGAATCGCCCGGCAGGAAAAAACCTGCAAATAATCCTGTTTCCGCAAAAATGATAAATACAAGCAAATACAATCCGCCCATATCAATGTACCAGATCGGATTTAAAACAGTGTCTTTGATGGTATGCCACATGCCTGAATAATTGAATCGCAAATATAACTTCAACTTTCCAAAGGAAACTTTAAATATCTCAGGGGAAAAGAAGGATTATCGCACACCCATATACTTGTGGATTTGCAATGACAATACCCATTTTGGATGGGTTTGAATGTATTGCACGATTTGTGGCATCATTTCTTTCGATTTACTCCACTCTGGCTGCAGAAATAGTTTGCAATCCGAATTCACCTCCTTGGCGAATTGCTCGGCCCAATCAAAATCACTTCGATGGTATATAATCACTTTCAGCTCATTGGCTTTTTTCAACACTTCCGGTAAAGGCGCTTTAAATTTCTTTGGCGAAACACATATCCAGTCCCATTCGCCGCTGATGGGATAGGCGCCACTCGTTTCTATGTGCAATTGATAACCCTCTTTTTTTAAATCATGAGTAAGTTCCGTACAATCATGCATGAGGGGCTCTCCACCGGTCACAACCACAATTTGAGTAGGATCGTTTTTAATAATTTCAAGCATGTATTCTGTACTCCACTTGGCATGTTTTTTCGCGTCCCAACTTTCTTTCACATCGCACCAGACACATCCCACATCACAGCCGCCCAATCGCAAAAAGTAGGCCGCATAGCCCTGATAGAATCCTTCACCCTGTATAGAGTAAAAGGCTTCCATTACCGGATAAGAGGGTGCTCGTTTGATGCGGGTCATAGTCAGGTATGCAAGGTATTGGCCAACAAAGTATTTTTCATGAGGGCACAAATGGTCATCAGGCCAACGCCACCTGGCACAGGTGTGATATAACTGCACTTAGGGGCAACTTGCTCAAAATCCACATCACCGGTTAATCGGAATCCGCTTTTAGTGGCATCGCTGGCAATTCGATTGATACCAACGTCAATCACAATGGCTCCTTCTTTTACCATATCTGCGGTTACAAAATGGGGTTTGCCAATTGCTGCGACGATGATATCGGCCTGACGGCAAATGGTTGCCATGTCTTTGGTTTTGGAGTGGCACATCGTCACGGTGCAATTGCCCGGATCTGTGTTGCGGCTCAACAATAAGCTTATTGGAGTACCCACAATATTACTCCGGCCTATTACCACACAATGTTTTCCGGCCGTGGAGATACCATAATGCTGCAACATCAACATAATTCCATAAGGTGTTGCCGGTACAAACGAAGGCTGCCCCAACATCATTTTTCCAAGATTTTCCGGATGAAATCCATCCACATCTTTGGAGGGTAATATGGTGTCAATTACTTTCTGTTCAGAGATGTGCGCGGGTAATGGCAATTGAACCAATATACCGTCTACTTCTTTGTTCTGGTTGAAGTATTTAATTTTTTCCAGCAGTTCTTGTTCGGTCACATCCCGGGTATAAGTCACCAGAGTTGATTCAAAACCCAATTCGGCACATGTTTTTACCTTAGAGCCTACGTAAGCTTTACTGGCAGGATTTTCGCCCACCAATATGGCCACAAGATGGGGGGCTCTTTTTCCGGCCCGGGTGTGTTCCTGAACGTGTTTTTTAATTTCTTCTTTGATATGCGCCGAAACGGCTTTTCCGTCGAGTAATTGCATAGTGCGCAAAGATAGTGCAAAGCGTACGTTTGCAAAAGCATGTATATTTGCGAGGTTATTCCTTATGTTACATCAAACACATCCCAATAAAATCCGGCAGTTTCTCTTTTTGGCAGTTCTCATCGTTATAGGAGCTCTTATTCTTCGTGAAATGGCTTTTATGTTGGGGGCTTTTTTAGGGGCAATTACATTGTACGTGTTATTACGCAATTGGATGATTCATTTGGTATTAAAGCGTGGATGGAAAAAATGGTTAGCGGCGCTCACTCTCATGACGCTTTCATTAATTGTATTGGTTGTGCCCTTAGCCTGGATGTTGTCTGTAGCTTATGATAAACTCATGCCGGTCATCCAAAACCCGGTTATTGTGACTCAGATTTTTGAACGTATCCACCAATATGTTTTGCAGCAGTGGCATGTCGATATTTTTAATGGTCAAAATGTTTCTAAAGTTTCCACCCAGGTCATGCCTTTGCTCGAAAATACGATTGGCGGAACCCTCAGTGGTCTGGGGAATGTTTTCATTATGTATCTTCTGCTTTATTTTATGCTCACAGGCACCATGGATATGGAATTGTGGTTACGCAATCATGTTCCTTTTAAGCATAGCAATGTGCAAAAAGTAATGGCAGAGGTCAGAGGCATGGTTTTTAGCAATGCCCTGGGAATTCCCATTGTGGCCTTGCTACAAGGTTTGATCGGTATGATTGGATATTGGATGTTTGGCGTACACGAATTTATTCTCATGGGTTTACTTACCGCTGTTTGCTCAGTGGTGCCTTTGGTAGGCTCCATGCTGGTATATGTACCACTCATGATTTATCAAATGGCAATCGGGTTTGAGTGGCAAGGTATTGCTATCGGACTGTGGGGCTTCATTCTCATCGGTTCCATTGACAACGTCGCAAGGTTTATGTTGCAAAAACGCATGGCCAATGTACATCCACTCATTACCTTGTTCGGCGTTTTTATCGGAATCAATTTAATCGGATTTTTAGGCATCATTTTCGGCCCATTACTCCTTTCTATGTTTGTGCTGCTGGTGAAAATTTACATCGATGAATTTGGTAAAGCAGATGCTGATCAATTGCCTCCGGTTTCATCTTAATTTGGGGGCCTGCCACCCTCATAAGAATCTCACTGTTGTTGCCTGTTCTAAGGTGGCAACGGGCTGTGCGCGGTACTCCTCACTCCTCCGTCATTGCGGGGTACCCGGCTACCATCCCTGGCCCATCTTTATCTAATCATTGCAGTCCGCATTCTTGCCAATCCTTCAACTGAGCGGATATTAAACTGAAATTTTGCAGTTGAACAAAGCCAACACTATAAGCGAACAACAAAATCAAATGCTTCGGCTAAATGAGCTCAGTATGATTTTCGAATACCGAAGTGTTGGCACTAAGCACTTAAAGACAACTGACATGATAATAAATATCATCATAAGTATAGATACCTCGCCACCATGAGGCACATTTATTTTTGCAATACAAACAATTCAAATTGGCATAATTCGGGGTAGCCGAGCAAATCCTTTACAGGTTTTGTTTATAATAGCTACGTGGCTTACTACTGAAAATTCTCGGTTGAATCACGTATGTTCCTGATCCGGAAGTATTTTCTTCATTTCCTCACTTTGTCCAAGTGCAAGTATTTTGTTTAAAAGTCTATGCGGACTTTCATCATCCATAATCAGGGTTCTGTGTTTGGATTGTATAAATCCTGATTGTGCCATTTGGTTGACAAACCTTAAAAAATGGGTATAAAATCCACCTGCATTTAAGAGTCCAATGGGTTTGCGATGCAAGCCTAATTGTGCCCAGGTCAACATCTCAAATAATTCATCCATGGTGCCAAATCCACCGGGCAGAGCAATCACGGCATCACATCGCTCACTCATCACTTGTTTGCGTTCGTGCATGGTTTTGGTAAGAATTAATTCATGTAATCCATCCTGCACAATTTCATAGGATTTTAAAAACTGCGGGATTACTCCAGTCACACGTCCTCCATGTTCGATACAGCTTTTTGAAACAGATCCCATCAATCCTATTCTGGCACCGCCATACACCAATTCAATGTTCTTTTTGGCCAGCATTTGTCCGATATCCCTCGCTGCTTCCTGATATTCTGGGGTATTTCCTTCCGAGGAGCCGCAATAAACGGCTATCGATTGAATGGCTTTGATGCTTTTATCCATATATCAATGGCTTAATTCCAATAAGGCATTCTCAAGCTGCTCAAACATGGATGGCAACTCATTTAAATCGCATGTTCCCACACTGAGTCTGAACCAATCCGATTCCTGGTCAGCACCAAATGCTGCAAAGGGCACGACCGCCAGGGATGCTCTGCTCAAAAGAAAATCGGCAATATCTGCAGTTTTTTCTATTTTTTTATTCCCATCGTACCGGCCCTTTAAATTAAATCGAACCGTTAAATACATCGCTGCTTTCGGACTAATCGTTTCAATGGGAAAACCTTTCAAACGGAGTGCCTCCAATCCTTCAAAAATCTTTTTTAATCGTAATTCAATACCTTTACGAATGCCATCCAACGCCATTTGTACCTGATTGGGGTCTCCCATAAATTGGGCAGTACCGAACTGTTCGGCCATCGGACTCCAGGCGCCAATATGGCTTAAAATACCTTTCATTTTATCAATGATTAATTGCGGTCCAAATGCCCAGCCAACGCGCACTCCGGTTGCGCAAAATGACTTACTGATTCCGTCGATATAGATGGTATAATCTTTTAATTCCGGATATAAACTTACCGGATCGTAATGTTTATTGTCACCATATATCAGGGTCCAGTAGATCTGATCGTATAGAATGTAAAGTGGTTTTTGATGGGGTTCTCGTTTTTTGTTTTCTTCAATTACAGCTTCACAAATGGCTTTGAGTTGTTCCTTGCTAAACAGAGTGCCTGTAGGATTTAAAGGTGAACAAAGTGCCAACAAACAAGCCCGGTTAAAATGGGGGATGAGCTCTTCAGCCAGAGGTAAAAAATTATTCGAAGCAGAAGTTTCAATACAACAATGATCACCTGAAACAAAATGGGTATAATGATTATTGTTCCATGAAGGAACCGGATAAACTATTTTTTCACCCTGATCGCAAATGGTTCGGTAAGCCGCATAAATGAGTGGACGCCCTCCACCCGAAATCAAAAACTGATTGGCATCATAATCCAATCCTTGAAAGGTCTGAATAAAAGATCGGACAGCCTCCCTTAAAGGGGCGATTCCATTGGCCGGCGGATAATTTGTTCTTTTACTGCGATAGGATTCAATAATGGCATCTTCCAATGCTTGGGGGATGGGGAAAATCGAAGGATTAAAATCGCCAATCGTGAAGTTATAAATGGATTGTCCCTGTCGAATCCTGTCGTTAATTTCGTTACCTAATTTAATGATTTCAGAAGGTATGAGGGTTTCAGCCAAATGTGAGATGTGAGTCATTGATCTAAATAAATCAATCAGTTTGAAAAAACCTAATAATTTCCTTTTTTTCAAATATTGTTACGCACTGTAAAATGGAATGAAGTATTTTTTCGTTAGATTTGTTAAAGAGTTTAGAAATTCTTCACTCAACTATGGAATACGGCCGTTTATTTCTTCAGGCTTCCATGCAATGTAAACACTTCTTCTGGCTCGGAACCATTATCGCAACTTCTTGCTTTAATTTCCCCTCAGAGGCTAATCAAAATCCGGAAATTCAACAAGCTATTTCCAATTCCACGGTTCAACAGAATTTGATCAATCCGGGAGGACAACAAATGCAGGATCGTTTTCAATGTCCTCCTAATGCTCATCGACTTCAATCAGATGATCCTTATGTTCGATATCTCAGGCAATTAAAATTGTTGCCGAACGGGAGTCCGGTGCATCTTTTTAATGGTGCATTCAAAAATCGCCAGGATGTGCATGCCGCTGTTTTGGATTTAGATATTGGTGCACGGGATTTGCAACAATGTGCAGATGCCGTGATGCGTTTAAGAGCTGATTTTTTATATCAACAAAAGAAGTACGAGCAAATTCAATTTCAATTCACCAATGGTTTTATTGCAAAGTATGAATTTTGGCGCAAAGGACAGGGTATTCAGGTAAAAGGCAATCAATGCACCTGGATACCTGCAACGAGAGCCGGAATTTCGCAACAGCACTATAAAAATTATCTCGAAACCGTTTTTTCATATGCAGGTTCTTTGTCATTGAGCCATCAACTGAAATCAGTGTCCATTGATCAAATTTTGCCCGGGGATGTTTTAGTCATCGGTGGCAGTCCCGGGCATGCCGTGACGGTTATGGATATTGCCATTCAAGAGAATACCGGGAAAAATTTCATGTTGCTTGCTCAGAGTTATATGCCTGCTCAGCAAATTCATGTGTTAAAGAATTGGGAGGATGAGAGCATCTCTCCATGGTTTGAAGTGCCTGAGTCGGGCAGGATTGAAACGCCGGAATATACTTTTCAAACAGACAATCTGAAGCGATTCTAAAACGGATATCCAATCGCAATATTCCAAACCCCGCTTTTTCGCCAATGTAATTCATCAAAGGACCAACCATTATTTTCAAGAATTTGGGGTTGCTTGATGGGATAGCCCAAATCTAAACGGAATACAAAAAATGAAAAATCCAGGCGTAAGCCCAAACCACTTGACAAGGCGATATCCTGATATAAATAGTTGGTATTGAATTCACCACCTGGGATGTCTTTGTCTTTGTAAAACAACCAAATGTTCCCGGCATCAGCAAAAGCTGCTCCTTTGATATTAATGGCTCCCGAAAATAACTTCAACAGGTTAAAACGTACTTCAGAATTGAGTTCAAATTTCAGGTCGCCAGTTCGGTCAATAATGGCTGTTCCGGTTTTGAAGGTATTACTAATGGATCTTCCCGGCCCCAGGGTTCTAGCGCGCCATCCCCGATTACTAAAACTGCCCCCCGCCGAATATTGTTTGATGTATGGCAATGATCCGTTGTCTCCCATAGGCACACCTACACCAATCATGATCCGGTTGGCCCATAAATATTTTTTTCGGTTGGTATAGGTTCTGAAATCACCCTCCAATCGAACGTAATTGGCGATCGGAGAAATTTCTCCATTACTCACCTGTCGGTACAAATAATTGACCCCTTTTAAAATGGCTCCTGCTTCTTCTAATCCCAGCTTCAATGTTTTAAAGTCACCCCAGGTATTTTTGTTACGACTTTTAAATTCGTAAGCAATATTTTCACCATAAATGATAGTGTTCGAAAAGATATTTCGCAAATAATCGTTGCTTGTTAATTTTTCACGAAACGCCTGACTGAGCAAATGTTCTGGCACACTGGTAACGGTGAG
>DAIRSC010000115.1:0-7309 GCA_036804585.1 Chitinophagaceae bacterium | reverse complement strand
GATGTGCAGGATATTGCCCGCGAGGTGATTGCCCGGATTGGCTATACCAAGAGCGCATACATGTTTGAAGCAAAAAGTTCTGGCATTCTGTCTGATATTCACGAACAATTACTCTACGCCGGAAATATGCCATTAGAAGTTTTGGAGAAAAAATTAAAGGGATGGGCTGATAATTTTTAACTTGCAGAACAAAGCACATTCATTTGCGATTCGTACCTGATTTTATAGCACAATTTTTTACCAGTGGAAGTCCGCTTTATAAGGAGTTGCAAAACATGATCGGATTCACGCCAGGCAATATTGCTTTGTATGAATTGGCATTGTGCCATCGCTCCAACAACAGTAATACTACCGAAAATAATGAAAGACTGGAATTTTTAGGCGATGCAATTTTGGGGGCTATCATTGGTGAACATCTGTTTGTAAAATATCCTACCCGCGACGAAGGATATCTCACGGATATGCGTACAAAAATTGTAAATCGTAAAACCCTGAATCAAATTGCACTTAAAATTGGTTTAAAGAGTATCATGAAATTTAATGAGCAGGATTATTATCTTCGAGATTCACTCATTTTCGGAAATGCACTTGAAGCGCTCATTGGAGCCATTTATATCGACAAAGGATATGGCCGGACACGGAGTTTTGTGCGAAAACGAATTCTCGTTCCATTTGTCGATATCGAATTGTTGGAAAGTCTAGAGGTGAACAACAAAAACAAACTCATCGGTTGGGCCGCTAAACATGGGCGTAAAATTGAATTCATTTTATTGGAAGAAAAATTAGAAAGAGGGCGTAAAAAATTTGCGGTCGGTGTAAAATTGGATGATGAAATCATTGCCAGATCTTCGGCCGGAAATAAAAAAGAGGCCAGTAAAAATGCTGCAGAAGAAGCAATCAAACTTTTGGACATGACGCTTTGATCAGTCGATTCAAATACCCCGCATGAACCTCGATTACAGGCCCGGACTATTGGAGAAATTTGGCATTTTTTATCTCCAAATTTTTAGAAAAAGAAGCAGTCCTATTAGCGATTTACCACCCGATGATCTATTAAAACGACGAATCAGCAGATATACAATGTGGGGTGTGATCTCATCGGGTGTGGTGGGATTGATTTGTGTATTTCCAATGATATGGGCCGATGTGCGTTATCAGTATGCACCCTGGTATATCCATTATGGAATCGTTGCAGCCATTACCATTTTATTCACCTTGGTTGAGTTTTATTTTTTATTTCTGATTGCGCTTAAGTTGGTACATAAAATTGCAGAAACCATTTATATCCATGCGCATGAAAAGGAGTATTTGTTTCAGGGGCCATTTTCCATCATCAATATTCTTTCGCGTACAGCACTGGAAATTCAAGAACCTGAAATGGAAATTTTTGGAATTAATCCTTTTGAGAAAATTTCCAAACGCAACCTCTTGGTATTAGGATTGTTGTATAAACTTAAAATTTTTATGACCAATTTGGTGTTGAAATACACCTTACTTTTATTGGTCGGTAAGCAAGTGTTTGGAATTTCTATTTTGTACGAAGCCTTGTTGGTTGAATTTTTTTGGAACGCCGTGGTTATTTTTAAAGTAATGCGCGAAGCTCGACTGCGACTGGGCGGCTTTGTATTGGCCAATGAAATGACCAGGCTGCTTCCATTCAATTCATCCTTTATGACACTGAGTGAGCAGGCGCGTCAATGTTGTTTACGGGCTATTGGAAATACCGTCGTGTTAACCCGGAATTATCATCCAAACATGGTGGTACTGCTGCTGGAGTTTAAAGAAATTATGCAGATGTGGGAATTGAAAGATCTGGATAACTGGTCTTTGTTTTTGTCGCAATTGGTAAGCCTCAGCGACGACGAAAAAAACTTTGTCCTCGATGTATTAACGGTTGCAGTCGCCTTCGACGGTCGCATTTCAGATTTGGAATATACACATTTAAAGGAGGCTTATGCCGAAGACGCGCCAATTTATTTAAAACGTATTCAAGCACTTCGTGAATATTTAACAGCCGGAAAAATACATGCCGCTATGCAATGCTGTAATTTCGATTTTCAAAAAGGTTAAGGTGCATGACGAAGTTATCTGTAAATATCAATAAATGGGCTACCCTGCGAAATGCAAGAGGCGGGAATAATCCAGACTTACTCAAAACAGCATTGGCCATTCAGGAAATGGGCGCAGATGGTATTACCGTTCATCCACGACCCGATGAACGACATATCCGCTACGAAGATGTATTTCTGTTACGACCCTTGATTCATACTGAATTCAACATAGAAGGGAATCCCCGGGAACAAAAATTTATCGAATTGGTTTTACAAAATAAACCCGATCAGGTGACTTTGGTTCCTGATGCCGAAGGACAGTTAACTTCCGATCATGGCTGGGATACCATCACGCACCAAGGATATTTAAAAGGCGTGATACGAACTTTTCAGGAAGCCGGAATTCGGGTATCTATTTTTTTAGATCCTAATCCGGAGATGATTGCTTCAGCTGCTGAAACCGGAACAGATCGTATTGAATTGTATACTGAATTCTATGCAAAACAATTTCATCAGGATGCGGAGTCGGCCATACATCCGTATCTTTTAACCGCCGAAACCGCCCGTCGTCATGGTTTGAAGATGAATGCCGGTCATGATCTCGATCTGAAAAATCTGACCTATTTCTCAAAACAAATACCTGATTTGTGTGAAGTGTCTATCGGGCATGCACTTATTTGCGATGCCATCGAATTTGGATTGCACAATACCGTACAAATGTATAAACGCAGTTTGGTTTAGGTCCTTACCACTGTGGGAAGGCAGATGTGAATTTCTCCCCCCAATGAATTTTTTTGCCTCCAGGGCCAAATCCAAATAATTGATTGAGTTTAAAATTCAAACCAAATTCATGATAGGCACCGGCTAAATGATAATGTGATTGTGCGTAATGAATCACGAATTTATTGAGATATATACCTGCACCAAATGCAAATCCAGACATGCCTTTTTTCTCATCCAGTGCCAATTCCGCTCTTCGCATGTGGTTGTAGCCCGCACTGATTTCGATACGTTTGCCAAAATGGACATCCAGGGCAAATACCAAATGACGGAATAAGTTATCGGCAAAATAGGTATTGTTTTCAACTGTGTTAGAGCTGTCACCCACAAAGAGCTGATTATCTGCTTGATCAGCGGGATTGTCGTAACGAACATCCCATCGATACAAATGATGCCCCACAACCATGATGGTGAAAGGTGCTTTTTTGAACTTTTTAGTCAAGCCGATTTGTAAATCAATCGGAAGGGGTTGACTCCCTTGCTGCAACTCATATTTTTTAATTTGCAAACCTGCATTTTTAACGACTGCTCCTAAATACCAATGACTAATGGTATCAGCATAAGCTACTCCAAAATCCATAATCAGGGCTGAAGCCTTTTGGTCAATTAACTGACTTCGGGCATATTGCAGAGTAGCTCCATATCTCCATCGATTCAGGTAAGAACGGGATGCACTTAACTGTAAAGCAAAATCGCGTCCTTTGGCTTCTCCCTGAATTTGTCCCACCGGATCGGTGAGTGTAAAGTTTCCATAATTCAGGTATTGCAGTCCGAACCCAAATGTGGTTTGAATGCCGGGTGCATGGTGTGCATAATATAAGTTCGATATACCTGTTCCGGCATAATAAACATTGTGATTGAGTCCTAATTGGGTATGAAAATCGGGGCGTAAAAGTGCAGGGTTACCTGTACTAAGCATCACATCACCAACGGGTGAGGCCACGCAGATACCTCCCAGTGCACTCACATGAGGACTTCGCGAAAGGCGCAAAAATTCAAAAATATATTCTCCTCCATTGACCTGAGCTAACATGTTGAAAGCAATAAAAAGCGGGAGCAGGAAGATAATTTTTTTCATTGAGCAGAATAACGAATATTTGCCAAATATATTTTATTTCCTGCAAGTGAAGGGAAGCGATACATGGCCCAGCCGGATTAAACTTTTACGAGCAGAAGTGAGAGGAATTTAAAACAGGACATGGTGACGAAAAATCGTATAATTCGAGTGGCTGTTTTTGCCGGAATCATTGCTTTTGCCGTGCTGTTACAAAAGATTTTTTTTCAATCAGCTCCGGTGATTTATAGAAATTTTGGTATCCCGATTCCGGCGGGTTATAGTACACATGGTATTGATGTATCACGGTATCAGCGTAAAATCGATTGGATATTGGTGGCTCAAATGCGTGATCGGGGTCAGAAAATTTCCTTTGCCATTATTAAGGCGACGGAAGGTGTTAGGCTCAAGGATCCACATTTTGATCGCAATTGGCGTGAAATTGAAAAAGTCCCTCTTATTCGCGGTGCTTATTTGTATTTCAAACCCTCAAAAGATGGACAGGAGCAAGCCGATTTTTTTATCCGACATGTATCCCTAAAAAAAGGTGACTTACCGCCGGTAGTCGACATTGAAGAAACAAACCGGACCACATCTCCAAAAATTCGTAAAAGGCTTAGAGATTGTTTGCTTGCCTTACAAGCCCATTATGGCGTTAAGCCAATGATTTATACCAATGTACACTTTTATAGACAGCATTTAGGCGAAGAATTCCATGTTTATCCCTTGTGGGCTGCGCATTACGAAAAAGCCAAAATGCCTCGTATTGAGCGGGAATGGACCATTTGGCAGCATAGTTGTAAGGGTCATGTCAGCGGGATTAAGACTGAGGTTGATTTTAATGTTGTGAATGGGAGCATTTCGGCCTTGCAGGAACTCTGTTTATAGCTAGCTGAAACCTGCTCAAGGAATTTTTTTCTATTGGCTTTAGGTGCTACTTTTGCTACCATGAGCGATGTTCAAACTCCACCTAAGAGTACTTTAACGGTTACTATCGACAATATTACACTTGAGGTCGAACCCGGCACAACTGTATTACAAGCTGCACGTCGGATTGGCGGCGATGTAACTCCTCCGGCCATGTGTTATTACAGTAAACTGGAGGGCAGTGGTGGAAAATGCCGTACTTGTCTGGTTGAAATTGCAGCGGGTTCAGCAAAAGATCCGCGGCCGATGCCCAAACTTCAGGCCTCCTGCCGAACAGCGGTTATGGACGGCATGGTGGTTAAAAACATCACTTCAGATAAAGTACCTGACGCCCGGGCAGGTGTGGTTGAATTTTTACTCATGAATCATCCTTTGGACTGTCCGGTTTGTGATCAGGCCGGAGAATGCCATTTACAGGATTTAGGTTATGAACATGGTAAGGCAGGGACCCGGTATGAATTTGAACGCAGAACTTTTGAGAAGGAAGATATCGGCCCGTATATTCAACTGCATATGACGCGATGTATCCTTTGTTACCGTTGCACCTATGTAGCTGATCAGTTAACGGATAAACGTTGTCATGGTGTTTTGGAAAGAGGTGATCATGCCGAAATTTCGACCCTGATTTCTAAAGCCATTGATAATAACTTCTCCGGCAATATGATTGATGTTTGTCCGGTGGGTGCACTCACCGATAAAACTTTCCGATTTAAAAATCGGGTATGGTTTACAAAGCCTGTCATGGCGCATCGTGATTGTAAAGATTGCTGCGGAGAGGTAACCTTATGGTATCGGGGAGATGATGTGCTTCGCGTAACAGCCCGCAAAGATGAATGGGGAGAAGTGGCAAACAATACTAAAGATGGAAAGCCTGGATGGATTTGTAATACCTGTCGCTTCGATAAAAAAGATACAAAAGATTGGGTCATTGAAGGACCCATGAAAGTAAATCGTCATAGCGTTATCAATCAGGGACACTACGAAAAATTGGTTCAACCTGAGGAAACTTTCAGTAAAATAATGAATGGCCGTTCACCTAAATTGCTCATGGATATTCATAGTGTGAGCGATGTAAATAAGGACCCGGCATAGATTTCCATGTTCGAAAAACTCAAAAATAAGTGGAAAGTGGGTTCATTGGATCTCACCTTGATTCTCTGCACCTTTGCCATTGGGGGGAGCCTCACCGGTTATTGTACCCGTTAGATTTTGTCCTTGCTGGATATTAGCCATTCGGCTGTTTCTATTTTTTTGTATATCGTATTGCTTACGCTCTTATGGCCGGTGATGGTGATATTGGTCAGTATTCCATTCGGGCAGTTTCGTTTTTTTAAAAACTATTTGCAGAAAATAGCGCGCCGGATGAGGCTGATAAAACCCAAATCCTAATCTGACTTTGAGAGATCGAATTATCCAAAACAAAAATTTTCTGCTCATTGGCATCATTTTGAGTATGCTGACCTGGGGTGTTTCGTGGCCGAGTGCCAAAATACTGAGTCGATATGGAACTTCTGTGGAGATTGCTTTTCTACGATTCATTTTTACTTTTTTTGGTGTATGGGCCATTTTAAAATGCTCGCAAATTCCGGTTAGAATAAATAAGCAGGGACACCGCCCGCTTTTGATGGCATCGCTTTTGATGGCTTCATACAGTTTGCTTTTTTTTACCGGGCTTAAAAAAGGACTGGCTGGGGCAGGTGGTGTATTGGTGACGACTACTACACCTTTGGTTACTTTTTTGATGGCGGCTATTTTTTCAAGTCGTAAACTGATTAAACGAGAATGGCTGGGCTTGGGAATTGGAATGATTGGAGGGTGTTTTTTATTGAGCATCTGGAGTAAGTACGATCAAATAATGGCATCGGGGAATTTGTTTTTTTTCGGTTCTACCATTGTTTGGGCCATACTAACCCGATTTACTGCCAGAGCCAGTGACTATGGTGCAGCGCCTGCGTTCAGTTTGTGGATGTATTTGGTTAGTATCATCATTCTGGCATTTTTTCAGAATCAACATTTGTGGGAAGTTCTGCAAAAAGGAGATATGCTTTTTTGGTTTAATATGATTTTTAATGCCGTGATTAATACCGGTATGGCGACAACTTTTTACTTTTATGCAACGTCAAAACTTGGGCCGGAAAAAACAAGCACATTTATTTATATCGTACCTTTTGCAGCGGCCTTTTCTTCATTGGTGATACTCAAAGAGACCTTAGCATGGAACACCATCGTTGGAGGAGTTTTGGGTATTGCGGCTGTTTGGGTGATTAACCGCAGGAAGTAATCAGTGGATTGTCCTTGATGAAGTCCCACAATAACTACAAGCATAAATCATTCAGCGTAAAGAAGCGGAATATTGTTGGTGAAAAACACCAACAATGGCGAAGGGCTCATTCAAACTATATGTTTCCTTGCAAGAGCATTGAAGCCTGATGTTTCAGCAGACTGCTGATTAACGTGAAAATAGTTGATTCCAGTACATGATGGAGTAATTTTCGTT
>DAIRSC010000114.1:0-7379 GCA_036804585.1 Chitinophagaceae bacterium | reverse complement strand
AGGGGCGATTTTTTTTATTTAATTTCTGTCCCGAAAAAGGAATGATGAATTTCGGTAAGGTTAAGTTGGCCGTTATACTAAAATTATTTCCCGAGCGATAAAATTCTTTTGTACCGGTTAACAAGGAGTCGTTCCGGAATTCTGTTGAAAAAGCCGTACGTACTGAAAGCTGATTGGCCCCAAAGAATAAATTTTTATTGCGATAAGTCAAGCTTCCACCTAAACCCAAGAAGTAGTCAACATAACTAGTAGAAATATCACCCCGTATCTCCGAATCCATTTTAGCAGCGGTATTGAGAGATATTTTGGCAATGAGTTTTCCGGGAATCTCGGTGTCCTTTTCGAAAGTGATATTGACAAACTGGAATAATCCGAGCTGGTTGAGTCGATTGATTGTCGCTTCGATATTTTTCGGATTATAAATGTCTCCTTTTTTGAAAAAGATATTTCTGCTAATGACTTTTCGATTCACCGGTAGGGTATGATATCGAAAAGTAAAATCATCCAATTCAGTTTCGATTATTTCCCGGTTTTGGGATAAGAATTTATTTTCATTCAAATCTTTAATCTCAATGATGACATCTTGAATGGTATAAATTTTTGCAAAACTGCTATCGCGGGTTGATTTAATTTCAATGGTCACATCTACAAATTCTATGTTATTCGCACTGTCCTTGCCCAGAATTCGGATTTCTGAAAAAGGATCATCCAATAATTGTAATAATTCCTTTTTATTGGATGTGTCAATCATGAAGGAAATATTATCCGATTTAAAATCAAAAAAACCTACGTTTCGGATATTGCGATAAATACGTTCTCTTTCAAAGCCACATTTAAAATAGGTAAAGAGTTCCCCATGCTGTATAAAACTGTTTGATAATCCGCTCTCCACAAAATATTTTAAATTTCGGTCAGGGCATTGCACTTGTATTTTCCCGATTTGATAAGTTTTCCCACTATAGATATCGTATACCACTTTCGTGCTTCGGTCGTTTTTAATTTGCACCATTTTGGCTTTTACATCGGCATAGAAATAACCCTGGTTAATCATATATTGCCGAATTCGCTGTTTGGATATTTCGATGGCGATAGTATCTAAAAGAACCGGCTTTTCAACTTTTCTTTTCAAGATTTTTTTGTTCAGACTATCTTTTATGAATTGTTGGTAGTTATTGTTGTATTTCCACAATTTGTATTTAGGAAGTGCATCCACATCAAAAAGATGGGTATTCGGTTGTTGTGTAATGAGTGATAAAGCCGCACTTTGTAACTCTCCTTTGAATTTAATGGGTTTGTCTGTATGTATGTTAACCTGATTTTGTACAAGTAATGTTTGATTTTGAGTCAGGTGTTTGGTATAATTGCAGGAATTGAAAAAAAGCAGGAGTAATCCCAGAAGTCCAAATAAATATTTTGGGATACCTATCTTTTTCACTTATTAACTGATACGATTTAATGATTACTAAAGCGCAAGTTAAACATATTCGTTCATTAGACGACAAAAATTACCGCAGGCAATTCAATGAATTTGTTGTGGAAGGTGAGAAGATGCTTTGCGAAGTTTTACGTTCCGGTTTTGAAATTTTTATGATATATGCTGTGGATGAGTGGGTTGAAAAATACAAGGCAGAATTGCTAAATAAGCCTTATCAGCTCATACGGTATTTTGAACTGGAAAAAATATCCCATTTTAAAACACCCAACCAGGTACTTGCGATCGTCAAGATTCCGGTCGCAGCTATTCCATCCGGTTTATCACGATTGACTTTGATATTGGATGATATTCGTGACCCGGGTAATATGGGTACCATTATTCGTACTGCCGACTGGTTTGGCATTCAAAATGTCATTTGTAGTATCGGCAGTGTAGATGTTTATGGAAGTAAAGTGATTCAGGCCACAATGGGAAGCGTTTTTCGGGTAGGGGTTTTTTACACAGATTTAAAGTCATATATTCTTTCTCAGTCTGGAACTCAGATCATTGGCGCCAGTTTAATGGGAAAAGATATTCGTGAGTTCCAATTTACCCAACCGGCATTCCTAATGATTGGAAATGAGTCAAAGGGATTGAGTCAGGAATTGGAGGCCTTATGTAGCGATACCGTTAAAATTCCAAAATTGGGTCAGGCCGAAAGTTTAAATGCAGCTGTTGCAACTGGCATCATTTGCCATGCCTTGTTATGCTAAAGTTATTCTATATTTGACGGATAAACTATTTTTTAAAGAATTGGGTCTGAGACAGGGAATCTATGAAATGAATTCACAGAGATCCATTCTATAAAGAAACAATTAAATTTAAAGAGATGAAAAAAATATTCTTATTTCTAGGCATTCTACTCATTCAATTATCTGCATTGGCAGGTTGGAACAGGTCCATGTTACGGATTCGCGAAGATCACGGTCGTACGATTTCAGTGAGTGTTGATGGACGACGTTATCAGAAGATGGCCAGAACACTTACAGTTGGTGATTTGCCGGCTGGTCCCCATATGATTAAAATATTCCGATATAATAGCAATGGTCATGGATATAACCGAGGGGTCTTGATTTATCAGGGCCGTATTGATATGAAACCCGGTCGTATTTATTATGCAACCGTATTTCGTAATGGAATTGATATTGAAGAAAATTGTTGCATTGATGACTATGGGCATTGGAACAATAACGACCGTTGGGATGATTGGGATTCTGAAAATGATTGCTGGAATAACAACCACAATTGGGATCCTAAGCCTTATCGTGATCCGGAACCTTGGCAAAATCCAAATGATCATTTCGAAGAAAATACCTGGAATGCATACGGAAATACGCTGAGTACAGGTAGATATCAACAACTGATTGACCAAATTCGTAAAGCCAGTTTTGAATCATCCAAAGTAAGTGTGGCGAATACAGGTTTACGAAATAATCAGGTCACCGTTCAACAATTGATTGGTATCCTTCAGGAATTTTCCTTTGAAAGCACTAAATTGGATTTTGCGAAGAAGAATTACAGAACGGTAACTGATAAACGCAATTTCTTCCTCATCAATGATGTATTTACTTTCCAAAGTAGTAAAGATGATTTGAATGAATTTATTCAACAAAATGAGCGATAGTTAGGCTGCTTAAGTTCATCTCAAGAAAGAACTCAGGTGCTTTTTTAGAAGTTCAATTGATTGCTGAAAAAACGAATAACCGAAAAAATCCCGCGAAAACGGGATTTTTTTTGATTCATAAAGATTATTCAATTAGGCAACGGCCTTATTCACGAGTTCTGCAGCTTCACTCAAAAGGATAGCACTTTGAACTTGTAAACCTGATTGTTCAATCAATTCTTTGGCTGCCTCGGCATTGGTTCCCTGTAAACGAACAATCACCGGAACTTTAATTTCACCGATTGCTTTATAAGCATCAACAACGCCTTGTGCAACGCGATCACAACGTACAATACCTCCAAAAATATTAATCAGGATGGCCTTTACATTTGGATCCTTTAAAATGATTCGAAATCCGGCTTCAACCGTTGTAGCATTCGCACCACCACCGACATCTAGGAAGTTGGCAGGTTCGCCACCACTTAGTTTGATCATATCCATAGTGGCCATGGCCAAACCGGCTCCGTTCACCATACAACCTACATTGCCATCCAACTTCACATAATTTAAGTTACTCTCACTGGCTTCCACTTCAGTGGGGTCCTCTTCAGACTTGTCTCGAAGTTCGGCCAAATCTTTATGACGGATTAAGGCATTATCTTCAAGATTCATCTTACAATCCACCGCAATGATTTTATCATCACTGGTTTTAAAGAGTGGATTAATTTCCAGCATATCACAATCTAAACCGGTGAAGGCCTGATAAAGTTGCGTTACAAATTTGACACAATTTTTAAAAGCCTCGCCATCAAGACCTAAGTTAAATGCAATTTTACGAGCCTGAAAAGGGAGTAGTGGGGTTCCGGGAACGACCCACTCTTTAAAAATCTTTTCAGGGGTATCGTGTGCCACATCTTCAATATTCATTCCACCTTCTGTGCTATACATAAAAACATATTGCTTTTTTTGGCGGTCCAGTAAAATCGAAAGATAAAATTCTTTAGTCGGGTTAGGACCTTCATAATAAGCATCTTCAGCTACAAAAAGCTTGGAAACCAGTTTGCCTTGATCGCCTGTTTGTAAGGTAACCAAGGTATTACCAATCATGTTTTGTCCGACCGTTGTTGCTTGTTCAGCGCTTTTTACAACCTGCACGCCATGTTGTTCAGGGATTTCTTTAAAGGTTCCTTTTCCACGTCCACCGGCATGAATCTGCGCTTTGATAACTACAAATTTGCTATTGGTTTTTGTACTGGTTTGTTGATAGGCTGCCGTAACTTCTTCAGGGCTCGTGCAAACGATACCATCTTGTACAGGAACTTGATATTTTTTAAGCAGCTCCTTTGCCTGAAATTCATGTAAATTCATACTTTAAAAAAATTTTGGCAAATTTATGTGCTGATTCCGAATTTCCTATTTTAATTCCTGAAAACAAATCTAATCTCAATCGGAAATGATACATAAAAAGTATAAGTTTGGAATACTTAAAAACAGATGAAGAATTAATCATTCTTTAAATGGAAAAGAACTTTTGGAATTCCTTTCAGGCTTTGAGAGCTTTCAACCAAAATCAAGAGGTATACTTTTGCCCAAATCCCGGCCCATAATTTTGTTTTAATCCACAATGTCCTTGCTCCAACTATGCTGGATCCGGGTAGAGGATAAGTCTTGTATGGAAGAGGTGAGATGTTTCAGCAGGAATGCGGTAAAAATTCTGATGAACATTAATTACATTTGTGCCTTTCAATGAGTAATTCACTGCTGATATATGTGTTTTGTGCGTTTTTGGTGTCTCTGATAACACATTATCTGGTGATTGATTTATCGCACAAACGGGGTATTTTTATTGACGATCACAAAAGTGATTTGCCTCAGAAGTTGCACCGTGAACCGACTCCGCGAATAGGTGGTCTGGGTATTTTCGTCTCCATTCTGTTTATGGCCAAGGATTTAAAAATTGGTTTGTACATCATACTTTGTTTGATTCCTGCTTTTCTGGCAGGTTTTCTGGAAGATTTATATGCGAAAATATCACCCTGGCGCAGGTTATTGATCATGAGTATTTCCGGAGGCATGGCTATTTACTTGTTACAAACGGTGGTAACAGATTTTGTCATTATCGAAATACCCTATTGGTTAGGTATCATGGTTACGATGGTCGCAATTCTGGGTTTGATTAATGGAACCAACATGATTGATGGATTTAATGGTCTTTCATCAGGTGTGTGTTTTTTGATATTCAGCACTTATTTTGTGATTAGCTATCGACTTGGAGATACCGAATTGGCATACATTAGTTTGGTATGTATGGCATCAATACTGGGATTCTTGGTGTTTAATTTTCCGGGCGGAAAAATATTTCTGGGAGATGGGGGCGCATACAGTTTAGGATTTTTATTGGCGATTGTATCCATTTTATTGGTCAGGCAAAATCCGGATATCTCGCCTTGGTTTGTATTCGTCAGTCTGATTTATCCGGTTTGGGAAGTCATCTTTTCATTTACAAGACGAACCCTAATACACAAATTATCTCCCCTTTATCCGGATTCGAAACATGTGCATCAGCTGATATACCGCAATATCACCCGTGAAAAAAATTCGCTCACATCTTTATTTGTTTTCCCCATTATCGTGTTTTTTAATACATTGGCCATTTTTTTTTATAACAAAACATGGATTTTAATCCTTATTTCTGTTTTCTTTGTGACGGTATATACCATGTTTTATTACATTTACTCGAGGAGGGAATTAAGAAATAAAAAACCTAATTAGTCAAAGATTGAATTAATTTTGCGACTCAATTTTGGTATATGTACAACGAATTACTCCGAAAAGAGCACAAACTGGCTGTGATTGGTTTGGGTTATGTCGGTCTTCCAATCGCCCTTGAATTTGCCCGAAAGATTGATGTAATCGGTTTTGATATCAATGCGAAACGTGTTGATATGATGAAAAACGGGATCGATCCAAGTTGTGAATTAGATAAAGAAGCCTTTGAGGGTTGCCAAATTAGTTTTACGGATTCGTTGGAAGAGTTAAAAGAGGCGCGATTTTTTGTTGTGGCCGTACCAACGCCGGTTGATGAGCACAATGTACCTGATTTAACGCCCATTTTGAAGGCCTCTGAAACGATAGGTAAGGTGATTAAAAAAGGTGATTATGTGGTGTTTGAATCGACCGTTTACCCGGGTTGTACCGAAGAAGATTGTTTGCCGGTTATCGAAAGAATTTCCGGACTCAAAGCTGTGACCGATTTTAAAATTGGTTATTCACCCGAGAGAATCAATCCGGGCGATAAGCAACATACCTTGCAAAATGTGGTGAAAGTTGTTTCCGGATGTGATGCAGAATCATTGGATGAAATTGCCAAAACTTATGAATTGGTCGTGCATGTAGGTGTTCACCGAGCCTCGAATATTAAAGTAGCCGAAGCCGCAAAGATTATTGAAAATACCCAACGTGACTTAAATATTGCGTTGATGAATGAGTTGTCCATTATTTTTGATAAAATCGGAATCAATACTTATGAAGTGCTTGAGGCTGCCGGCACCAAGTGGAATTTTCTTAAATTCTTTCCAGGTGTGGTAGGAGGGCATTGTATCGGGGTGGATCCTTATTACCTCACATATAAATCAGAGCAATTGGGGTATAAGTCGAAAGTGATTTTATCCGGCCGAATTATCAATGATGAGATGGCTAGTTACGTTGCCAAAAAAACCATTCAAAACATTATCAAAAATGGGGTGGATGTTTCAAAAGCGCGTATACTTGTCATGGGAACAACCTTTAAAGAAAATGTGACTGATATTCGCAATTCCAAGGTTGCTGATTTAATCAAGGAATTGAAAGGGTATTCCGTTCAGGTAGATGTAACCGATCCTCATGCTGACCATGATGAATTATTGCATGAATATGGATATGGTTTAAATGAAGTAAACGGGAAATATCATGCCATCATTGTTGCCGTGAGCCATGAAGCATATATCAATCTGGATGAAAATCACTTCAAAGGTATGCTGACAGAAGAAGGATTATTGGTGGATCTTAAAGGAATCTATCGAAATAAATTGGGCAACATCCAGTATTGGAGTTTATAAGCAGCAGCCTTTTAATCAACCAAATATTATGGATTCCTCCGGGGAGGAGAATTCAGTGTATCAAATACATAAACCTCTTCATAAGGGGTTTTCATGAAATACTTTTCACGGGCATAACGTTCCATCACGGCCGAATCATTTTGGATGGCCTCTTTCTCTTTTTTTAGCCATTCCACTTCCTTTTCCAGATATTCAATTTTAGCAT
>DAIRSC010000113.1:0-7394 GCA_036804585.1 Chitinophagaceae bacterium | reverse complement strand
TCTTATTGAACAGCCTGCAAATCTTGATCATCTCCCGCCCTTTGCCCTTTCATTTGTTGATGATGAAACTCCGTCTTTGGTTCTATCGTTAGTCCATAACAGGAAATATGCGGCACACCGGCTTCTATCATCCGGGCTATATTTGTTTGCCATTTAGGCATGTCCAAAAGTGGATATCCAAATATCAAATCCATGCTGTAGTTGTCGAAACCGGCATCACGAATCAGGTTCATGCTTTCAAGGGCTTGTTCAGCGGAGTGTGATCGATTCATCCAAATCAAATCTTCCTCAAAAAAACTCTGTACACCCACACTTAATCGGTTAATGCCCGTTGCTTTCCAAAACTGCAGGTTATCCGGTTTCAAATCATCCGGGTTCGCTTCTAGGGTAACTTCTGCATCTTGCTCAATGGTAAAATGTTCATGCAATGCATCCAATATCTTACGGAGTTCATCCTGATGTAGCAATGAGGGAGTGCCACCACCGAAATAGATACTGCGCACTGTTCGGCTTTGCAGATAATGCTTACGCAAATTAATTTCCTGCAAAAGTGCAACAACAAAATCGTTTTGCGCGTTTAAACTGGTTGAAAAATGAAAATTACAATAATGACATGCTTTGCGGCAAAATGGAATATGTAGGTAAATACCGGCCATTGGAGTTGGTAAAAGTAGTTTCTTTGTGCCGATATCCCATGCTAGTCATCACAGGTATTCTTACATCCGTCGGGCGTGCCCCCTTCTTAGGTCGGGGTCGGGCTGTACGCTGCAAGTCCGCTCCGCCACAGCGGATACTGGCTTTCCGCTGCCATCCCTCAGGCAATCGCCTGCTTCATCCGATAATTGTTTTTTCGGGTGGAATGTTCTGTTGTTTATTTTTTTTATTGAATGGAATTCAGGCTCAGCAACTTCCTTTTCAAGTTCAATGGTCTGGCAATAGTATCGATTCGGTAAAAGCACTGAACGATTTACCCGAGCAATTTATTTCGCCTGAGCAATGTCGGGATCATATGCAGGCCATGCAACAGAATTTATTTGCAAAAGGTTATTTGTCCTTTAATCTGCAAACAAATGTGATCAATGATCGTTTGCTCAAAGTTGAATTGTTTCTGGGCCCCCAATATCGTTTTGCAAAAATTCGGAATGGCAATATTCCCAATGCCTTATTACAACAACTTCGATTCGATGAACGGATATATAGCAATCAAGTCCTGAATCCCGGCATCCTGCAACCCTTCATGCAAAAGGTACTCGATTATTATGAAAATCATGGGTATCCATTTGCCGCGCTTTATCTCGATAGTCTGCAAGCAAACACTCATTCCATATCAGCCAGACTCATGTTGGATAAAGGCCCGGAAACCAAAATTGATACCATTTTGGTGAATGAAGATGTAAAACTCAATCGCAATGTTTTGTTACGACAAATCGGATTAAAGGATGGTATGTTATATGATGAATCGAGGGTGAAAACGATTAGTACAAGAATTGCCGAAATACCTTACTTGTCTGAAGCTTATCCTTGGCGTATTGATTTTAATATCGCCAAAACAAAATTGAATGTTTATCTCAAAAACAAAAATGCCAATCGGGCCGATATACTCATTGGTCTTTTGCCCAATAATGCAGAAATCGGTGGAAACTTTTTACTCACCGGTGATATCAAATTAGGACTCATGAATGCCCTTGGACAGGGCGAACAAATTCAATTGAACTGGCAAAACCTCCAGTACAAGTCGCCGCGCATGAATATTGATTTTAGTTTACCATTTATTTTTCAATCAGCTATCGGAATCACTGGTAAGTTTGATTTTTACAAAAAGGATACCACTTTCCGAACAGTACAGGGTGAACTGGGTTTAATTTATCAATTGGGGGTACAGGATCAACTTAAATTTTATTACGAACTATCCGGTTCCCGACTCATGAGTGTCAACGCTGCTCAAATTGTTGCTGAGCGAAAATTACCGGCCAATGCCGATGTATCATACCGTACCATTGGTGGTGAAATTATTTTGCAGCAATTGGATTACCGGCTAAATCCGCGTAAGGGATATAAGTTTTTATTGAATGCCGCTCTTTCTTTTCGCAAGTTTATTCGCAACAATAGTATCGAGGCTATTCAGGATCCGCTAAGTGGAAATACCAAGGCCTATTTGTATGATTCCATTCAACTCAATAATAACAAGTATCGTTTGTTTACCCAGTTCATGATATTCCGGCCTTTGGCAAAGCGCTTGTTTTTAGCGGGAATTTATCAGGGCGGTTTAACCTTTAGCAATACCCCATTGTATAGGAATGAATTGTTCCAGATTGGAGGTTATCGTTTATTACGTGGATTCGATGAAGGGAGTTTATTTGTCAGTCAATATCATGTACTCACGGTTGAGCCCCGTTTTTTGTTGTCCCGGAATTCCTATCTGTTTCTGTTCGGTGATTTATCCTATATCCAAACAAAATTTGCCAATAATTATATAGCAGATAAACCTTACAGTATTGGACTTGGAATGAGTTTTGAAACTAAAGCAGGGTTATTCAATATCAGTTATGCCATAGGTGGCAGAGATTCTCAGGGATTACAAGTCAGAAATTCCAAAATCCACTTTGGGTATGTCAATTATTTTTAAGGCACTATGGTACATTGTTTGTAATGATAGGTCATCAATTGGAGTGTGATTTAATCCCTGTTTCTGGGGTAATTTGCTTATTCGAAAACAGAGTGATGATAAGTGTAATCGGGAATCCGTCAATCCACCAAAAATGACTAACTTCGATTCATTAAAATTCGTCCATCAATATCCGGGGATGTAAATTTCCCTGTAAACCTTTTGAATATGATAAAAATTACACAAACATGCTGGATTTTTCTTTTCTTGATAATCATGATATCTCGTTCAGGCATGGCGCAGCTGAACCATCAAACCGGTACTTTCCAGGGGATCTATTCAACACCTTTGATGTCAGAAACAGACCGAAATTATCTGCAATTAAATCATTGGCATTTATCATTGCAAAGTATTTATACCAAAAACAAGAGCGGCATTTTTAAAACAGCTCAGCTCAAGCATCAAAAGTGGCAGCAAAAACTGATGAGTGTTGAAGTTCCAACGAGTGCTCAAAAAACGACTGGTGCAAACCCGGTCATTGGAACAAATTTTAAAGGCAATGAATTAAAAACCTGGACACCAACCGACAACAGTATTGCTGTTTCGAATGGGGGTAAAATTGTAAGTTGTATTAATTATGGCGTGGAATACTATGATACCGCAGGAAATAATTTTTTATTAAATCATACCTGGGATGCTTTCGTGAATAATACGGCACTCTCCGAAGGTAAATTTGATCCGAGGGTGATTTATGACCCGAAACAGGATCGATTTATAATTGTTTTATTGCATGGATTTTCTTCTGCTAAAACAAAAATTCTGGTGGCTTTTTCCAAAACAAATGATCCGATGGATGGATGGTATTTGTACCAAATGTCGGGCAATCCGATGCAGGATACCTCCTGGTCCGATTTTCCCACCATAGGCATCAACGATGATGATTTGTTTATTAACTGCAATCGTTTTGGAGATGCCCCGAATTATAACTGGAAAAAAACGTTCATCTATCAAATAGCACTAAACGAGGGTTATAATGGTCAGACTTTGCAATATGGTATTTGGAACAATATTTCAACACCCGATGGCATGGATGGGATTACTTTATATCCTGCATCTCATGGTTTGGGTCAGAGTATGAGTGAGAAGATGTATTTCGTGCAATTGATGCCTGATTCAGGAAGCAAAGTGTATGCTTATCGCATTGATGGTAAATTAAGTTCCCCGAATAAAAGCATGCAGGCTTTTGAATATGCCATTCCGCATTATGAAGTATGTGCCAATGCTTTTCAAAAAGACCCGACTACCGGAAATATTGACTCTCTGTCAACCGGTAGTGCCTGGACCCAAAATGCATTTTATACCGAGGGTATTTTGCATTATTCGCATACAGCTGATTTTTCGCAAGGTTGGTGTGGATTAAACTATGGCCGAATTTATTTGGATTCAGGAAAGGCGGTATCTACCATGCATGGCGAAAGCGGAACAGATTTATCCTATCCTGCTATAGCCTCTTTTGGATATTCAAATCTTGAACAAGCTGCGGTCATGGCGTATGTGCGTTCAGATTCAAGTCGAACCCCGGAATGCGGCGTGATCAGTATCGATCATCAGATGAATTGGAGTAACAAACAACTCATCAAGGCTGGCGATACTTCGGTGAATATTTTATATCCACCATCTTACCCAATCATGCCTGAACGTTGGGGTGATTATACCGGCATTTGCAGAAAATATAATTCAACTGTTCCTGAAGCTTGGATGGCGGCAGCTTATGGCACCAATACCCTTCCACGTCTGGCATCCTTTGGAACATGGATAGCACAGGTTAAAACTAATGATCCACAATTACCCTTGAATACGAAAGAATGGCCATCCTCAAATTCATCCAAAATTTATCCAAACCCCGTTCAGGATTTGTACTACCTGGAATTTCAAAATAAAATAGCCGGTCCGGCGCAAATTCGATTGTACGATCTGCAGGGGAAATTAATTAAAGTGCTTCTGGATGATCAATTGCCTGTGAGTGCGAATCGCCTGAGTTTTAACAAGGGTGTTCTTGCAGCAGGTATATATCAAATTCAAATTCAATTGTTTCGTCAAGAGTCGCAAACGATTTCTTTGATGATTCAATAGTGACCTCTGGGCGTTTTATTCGTGGGAACCTTATTGAGGGTCTGCTGTTTAATGTGAAAGTATTTGATATCAGTAAATTCAGGGGTGAATTTCCCTTTTTTAAATGCACGTCAATTTTTTATATCTCTTCAATAAGCTTGCAGTTCATTTCTTGATTTTCACTGCTCACCGGCAGCCCTATTTAGAGAATAAGCTGACTTGCTCGGTGATTTGTACCGGTACTTTGAGGTACATCCCTCCTTTGCCCAATCGTGCACTTCCTTGCAATGTAACTTTGTTTGTTTTGGAAAACAGACTTTTAAATGCTGTTCCCAATACCTTAATGGGATCGAAATGGACAACTACCGGAAACTGAAAATCTGCTTCTCGGGGTATCATGGTTTTTTCTGGCTGATCGGCGATACCGATAAATTGATCGTTCAGGTAAACATTTAAATTTGTTTCCTTAACATCAATACCAAATTTGTTTGGATTGTAATACGAGAGATTGATACGAATAGCGGCGTGATTAAAACTCAGGGTATTCAGTTCTGTTTTGGCAATGCCTTTATATTCTAACTCTTTAATATTATTACAACCTGCCGACATAAGCATACATGCTAAAATGCAGATCACAATACTCTGTATAACTTGATTCATTTTGTTTATTTAAAATATTCTAAGGCACGATGGGTCATTTGACTGGAATCGTCCACATCGGTGTATATAAAGGTTCTCCATTGGGGATTGATGATTTCCCGCGACAAGGTGGAGTGTAATAAAAACATTTGAGTGCCTACCATGCCCGGTTGGTAAAACAAGAATCGCACATTAGAAAAACCACCTGCACGACTATAAGACCATATTTCGTGGGGGAGTGCATTTTTTTCATTGGGTAGTCGAATTAACTCATCTGGTTCACCATAAACCAAAAAAATTCGCCCCCGATCTGTTTCATAACCTTTTAAAGTTCACGTGCCATAATTTTTGGCAACATGGTTCAATTTTTCGGCGTAGCGCAACCATTCTGCTTCGGGGTTTCCGGGATTGCGACTATACCAAAAGTTATAAAAGAAACGTTTTAAAACATCCGGATTTTTCTCCCGATTCACGTCGGTGATAAAAGTGGTTTCTCCATCCACAGAAACAGGAATACATGCAGCGATATTTTTTTGGAGTGTATTCAAATCATATTTTCGGACAAATGTTTTTTCCGGATCTATCAGGTGTTGCTCGGTGTTGGTCTTCTCCTCAAAGTATTCGTCTTGAATCACTTGTCCACCGGAACGCAATAATTGGATGCCCCGCCTGTTTTTAAACATCACTTCGCCCTGAATATTATTGACAAGGAGAATAAGCTCGAAATTTCCGGATGCAAATTTGTTATCTAAAGAAATGCTGTCTCTGTAGAGATTCTCCTGATTCCAGATGACGCTCTGCTGCCAGATGGGTTTAAGTCGATCCTGATTGATGGTCTTTTTTTTAATCTCCAACTGAAAGGTAGCCTCGTTTTCAATTTTCTGAGTAGGAGGTACCAGCTCGAAAAAAATGAATTGATCTCCGGTATCAAAAAATAAAAGACCTTCTGTTTGCTGATCAGGCATTTCAGAAGTTCGGCTGATGTTTAACAGGGTCGTAAGGCTTTGTGCATGAGAAACATTGCAAATACCCATTATCTGCCATAAGGCTAAAAGTGGAAGTGTTACATTTGCAAGCATTGCGTAAAAGTAAGTACATGGGGTCAAAATGTATTCTAATGGAAAGTGAATATTTTCCTTGTATTGCATGGTTTGCGGATTATCTGCAAAGTGAATCGGTTATTATTGATGATCAGGAGGCTTTTGTGCGTTCGTCTTATCGAAATCGTTGTGAGGTGGCAGGTGCACAAGGAAAACAAATACTCAGTGTGCCCCTGGAAGGTGGGAGAAATGCACGTCGACTCACCGCAGAAGTGAAGATTTGTTACCGGGAACGTTGGCAACAAGTACACTGGAGAAGTATCGAGGCTTGTTACCGCCGCACACCATATTTCGAATTTTATGAAAGTCGATTGTGTCGCATTTTTGATCAGCGTTTCGAATATCTGGTGCAACTGAATGCATATGTTTTGGGCGTCTTGTTGGATTGTCTGAAACTAAAAGCCCATCATCAGTCTGTAAAGAAGAAGTATCCTGGAAAAATTTTTGAGGATCAGCGGCGAAAGTTTTTTCCTGGTTTACGCGATCAATTGCCCTACAGGTCCTATTTACAGCCCTTTCAGGAACGTAATGGCTTTATACCCCATTTGAGTGTTTTAGATATGCTTTGTTGTATCGGACCGGATAGCATCGCTTTCCTAGGACAAGAAAATGCCTAAAATTCGGGATTGAAAAAAGCTGTTAGAAAAATACAGAAGGTAGTACATTTGCTTGGCCTGAAATACACAAGGTATTTTTAAATGCAGGCTAAAATGTTTTAGAGCGCATGAGCAGTACTTACACCGACCTGGTCAACCAGACTTTTGATTTTCCGCAGGATGGCTTTGTGGTCAAAGAGAATTATCTCCAATTCAATGGCGTCGATTTAAAAAAACTCATTGAAAAATATGGCACTCCCTTTAAGCTGACCTTTTTGCCAAAAATCGGTATGCAAATTAACCGCGCCAAAAAGATGTTTAATGATGCCATTCGTAAACAAA
>DAIRSC010000112.1:0-7427 GCA_036804585.1 Chitinophagaceae bacterium | reverse complement strand
GAGAAAAACAATCTCCGTGAAATATACAATTAGCCGGGGATGATTTTTAATTTTTAAGGTTCTATCATTTATTTGTGTACAACAGCAGGGTGGGCATGAGGAAGTATTCAATTTCGATTACCTTGTAATCCACCGGTATGAATGAGGAGAACGCGGCTTTTGGGTGGAATTTGCGCTTTACTCAGTAAATCAAAAACAGCAAAAAACATTTTAGCGGTGTAAACTCGGTCGAGGGGAATTTGATGTTTATTTTCAAATAAATTCATCCATTCAAATAATGCAGGCGGACATTTTCCGAATCCTCCAAAATGATATTCGGTAAAGAGTTGAATGTTTTTAACGAGATGGCTTTGATCTAACTGGCTTTTCAGGGCTTCATGTCCTTTGAACGCCGGGAATCCCCATACCTGATATCGGTGGTTTCTCATCGCAGCAATACCTTTAAAGGTGGTGGCACTCCCAATCGGACAAGCAAAAATATCATACTTCATTTGTATCGATTCCGATAAGATTTCACAACAACCCTGATAACCTGCCTGATTGTCACCACCTTCCGGAATAAGGAAATAGTCGGGATAGTTTTCTTTGAGCTGATTTAAAACGAAAGACTGATTTTTTAGACGGTATGTTTTACGATCCATCCATTTTATTTTCATACCCCATGATTGGCAATCACGAAGAGTGGGATTATCAACCACATCCCCCCGCACAAAACCGATGCTCTCGATGCCCAGGCAGTGGCAGGCATAGGCCAGCGCATGGAGGTGATTTGAATATGCACCGCCAAAGGAGCATACTTTCGTAAATCCCTGTTCCGCAGCTTGTAAGAGATTGTATTTGAGTTTAAACCATTTGTTTCCGGAAATCTGCGCATGGATTAAATCCAATCGCAGCACATCCAATTGGATTTGCTGTTTGGTTGCTTGTTCCGAAAAAAGACTTTGTATCTGTATTTCGGTTGATTGAAAAAATTCTTTTATGATTTGTACATCCGCGCCCATGCATGATGGATTAATAGCCGTATTCTTTCAGGTAGAGATCATTGTTGCGCCAGTCTTTCCGCACTTTAACATGTAACTCTAAGAACACTTTACGATCAATAAATTTTTCGATGTCTTTTCGGGATAATTCGCCTATTTTTTTAATCATACTCCCTCCCTTGCCGATTAAAATAAATTTTTGTGTATCGCGGCTCACAACGATATCTGCGACAATTTTAGTGAGGGTGTTTTTTTCTTCATATTGTCTGACAATCACAGCTGCATGATAGGGCAATTCTTCATCCAGTTCAAAAAACAACTTTTCACGAATCATTTCCGCCACAAAAAACCGCATGGGTTTGTCGGTAAGTGTATCCTCATCATAATAAGGTGGCATGATAGGGAGGAAATGGATGATTTGTTGAAGTAAATGATCCAAATTTTGTTTTTGCAGCGCGGAAATCAATACAACCTGATCAATAGATTTTTGGCTCTTGTAAGTTTCTAAAAGGGAGGTTGCAACATTCGGTTTAATTTTATCGGATTTATTGATGGCCAGAATCAGCGGTGTTTTAATTTTCAGATTTGAAATGATTTCCATCACTTCTTCCGGCTTCTCTTTGGGGTCGGTGATAAACAAAACCACATCCGTTCCTTGTTTAACCGCAGTCACTTCCTTCATCATTTTTTCATGCAACTTATAGCGCGATTCAAGTATACCCGGTGTATCAGAAAAGATAATCTGGTAATTATTTTCGTGTAGGATACCCAAAATTTTGTTTCGGGTTGTTTGTGCTTTGGGTGAGACGATGGCCAATTTTTCGCCCAAAAGTGCATTCATCAGGGTTGATTTTCCAGCATTGGGTTTGCCAAAAATGCCCACAAAACCGCTTCTGAAATCTTCCATTAGGACAAAGATAACAATTCGGGTTTGTTCAGGCAGAGAAAAATCCTACTTTTGCACCGCGAGATAGAGCAGCGGTAGCTCGTCGGGCTCATAACCCGAAGGTCATAGGTTCGATCCCTATTCTCGCAACACAGATGGCAAGGGACACTTTGCCATTTTTAATTTAAGGTCATTCCTTCGTGCGATAGGACTGAATTTTCAGAAATTCAATCATATGCCATGAGAAGACCGAATCATCTAAATGTAAGTAACGTGCAAACTATTGCCATCGTCGGAAGACCCAATGTCGGAAAATCTACTTTTTTTAATCGCCTGATTGGCGAACGAAAAGCTATTGTAGATGATGTGAGTGGGGTAACCCGCGACAGGCAGTATGGTGAATGTGAATGGAATGGGAAACGTTTTCATGTGATTGATACAGGCGGATATGTGGTAAACAGTGACGACGTATTTGAGCGTGAAATTCGCAAGCAGGTTGAAATAGCATTAGACGAAGCGGATGTAATCCTGTTTGTGGTCGATGTGATTACCGGTGTTACACCTTTGGATGAGGATTTTGCGCAGTTTTTACATCGTTCATCCAAACCAGTATTGATGGTGGTGAATAAGGTCGACAATAGTCGCCGACAGGTTGATGGCATGGAGTTTTATAGTTTAGGTTTTGAAGATTTATTTTTTGTCTCTTCCCTTTCCGGAAGTGGCACCGGTGATTTGTTGGATAAAGTGAGCTCTTTATTAGGCGATGAGATGTCTGACTTGCCTGAAGGGCTGGCTAAATTAGCGATTGTAGGTCAACCGAATGCCGGGAAGTCATCCTTGTTGAATGCCTTGGTGGGAGAAGAGCGAAATATTGTATCTGAGATTGCCGGGACTACCCGTGATAGTATCCATACACACTATAATTTATTTGGGCGAGAATTTATTCTGATTGATACGGCAGGCTTGCGTAAAAAGAGTAAGGAGATGGATGATCTCGAATTTTATTCGACCATTCGTGCGGTGAAAGCTTTGGAGGAAGCGGATGTATGTTTACTCCTCATTGATGCGGTAAAGGGAATTACAGCCCAGGATGTAAATATATTTTCATTGGCAACTCGCAAGGGAAAAGGGGTTCTGATTTTGGTGAATAAATGGGATTTGGTGGAGAAAGAAACCATGACCTCTAAAAGGGTTGAGATGGAAATCAAGGAAAAGATCAAACCTTTTACGGATGTGCCGATTTTGTTTGTGAGTGCAACCGAAAAGCAACGTATTCATAAAGCCATAGAAGAAACCTTATTGGTGTATGAAAAGCGCAATAAAAAAATTGCAACATCTGTGCTGAACGATATCATGTTAAAAGAAATTCAGCACTATCCACCGCCGTTTTATCGGGGCAATCCGGTTTCAATCAAATTTATTCAACAGTTGCCGGTAGTGGTGCCTTCGTTTGCATTTTATTGTAATCATCCTGAAGAAATTCGGGATGCGTATAAGAATTTTCTGGAAAATAAATTAAGGGTGCATTTCGATTTTAAAGGAGTTCCTATTCGTTTGTTTTTCCGCAAAAAGTAATCGTGATCTCTGCAAGACTCCTCTTGCCGTTTTTTTTAGATATATAAAACTTTGCCGAAAAGGCTTCATGAGTTCGGGTGAACCCGTTTTCTCTTTATGTTCCATTCGTGTAATATTCAGACCATTGGTCATTTCCGGAATTGTGGTCGTTTCACAAGTAACTACTTTTGCCACCATTCAGTGAAAGACCACATGCATTGTATCAATACGCTATAAACTTATACTGTAAAAAAAACTTTCAGAGTATAAAAAGTTTCCATAGTTTTGCCCCGTGAGTGAACAAAAAAAACATATTATTGAAATCGCCTTTGCGCATTTCAGGCAATACGGATTCAAGAACATCACGATGGACGATGTTTCCCGGAGTGCCGGTGTTTCGAAAAAAACTTTGTATGAATTATTTACAGATAAAGACGAGCTCGTGTTGGAGTCAGTTAAATTTATGTTGAATCAAAATCAATGTGAGACGGACTTAGCCATGACCGTATCAAAACATGCCGTTGAACAAATTGTACATGTGCTCAATCTGATGGAAAAAATGGTGCGTGGTCTGAATATGGTTTGCTATATAGATTTACAAAGGCATTACAAGGATGCATTCCGTTATCTGCAAGAGCACAAAGAATCGTATTTGTATCGTTGTATTGCCGATAACCTGAAACGGGGAATTCAGGAAGGACTTTATCGCGAGGATATTGATGTTGAAATCATTACCCGCTTCCGTATGGAATCTGCTTTGCTGGCTTTTCAGCACAATGTTTTTCCCCAGGAAAAGTATGATACAGTGAAGGTCAACTTTCAAATTTTTACCAATTATATGTATGGGATTGCATCTCTTAAAGGACATAAACTCATCACCCAATATTTACAGAAATATGTTAAAGCTTAAATACTTGGTCGTTTTCTTTTTGACGACATACACTGCTTTGGGGCAGGAAAAATCGCAGTATTCATTGCGCGATTGTATCGAATTTGCACTACAGAACCACACTAAAATTAAAGGGGTTCAGTTGGACGAACAAATACAATTAGAAAAAAATAAAGAAATTGTTGGCATCGCCCGGCCACAGGTGAGTGCAACCGGCCAATTTCAATACCTATTTGTAATTCCTAAACAACGAATTGATGCCGGAGCTTTTGACTTTTCATCCAGCCTCAGCTTTTTCAAGGTCGATACGCCCGCGTTTATCGCTTATCAAAACCAGCCGAAAGAGAAATATTCTGAGGCCCAGTTTGGGTTACCACTCAATTTAAGTGCAGGCGTTCAGGCTTCCCAAATTTTATTTGAGTCAGGCGTTTTTGTGGCATTAAAAGCCCGTAAAAGTTTAGAAGAATTGTCGGTTCTCAACATTAAACGTACCGAAGAAGAGGTTAAAATTTCGGTTGCCAAGGCATATTATAATTGTGTGATTGCTGAAAAACGAATTAAACTATTGGACGAAAACATTCAACTATTGAGTTCACTGGAAGAAATGACCCTTAAATTATTTAAAGAAGGTTTCGCTGAGCGTATTGATGCAGACAGACTGACCGTACAAAAAAATAATTTGATCACCGAAAGAGATAAAATTAACAACCTTGTTCAGTTGAGTTATGGATTGTTGAAGTTTCAAATGGGCATGCCTTTTAATCAGGCCATTCGTTTGACGGATGATTTAAACGCCGATGAAGTGCGCAGCAATATTGAACTTGATAGAGTGGTGGATTACTCCAATCGTATTGAAATGAGCATCCTGCAAAAGGTTAAAGTTCTCAACGGGTTTGATTATGAGCGCTATAAAAAAGGCTATTTGCCAACCGTAGCCGCAGCCGTATCGGGTAGTTTTGGTACACAAACCATTGCCTTTAAAGAGCTATTTACATTACCTTATTTTCCTACCGGCGCTTTTGTGTTGAATGCCAGTATGCCACTGTATGACGGAGGCACCCGAAAGGCAAAAATGAATCAGGCCAGACTCAATATGTTGAAAAACGAAAATGATATGTTGGCCCTTCAGCAGGCCGTTGATTTGGAAAGCAGTAATGCCCGTACTCAATTGCGCAATAGCATCATGTCGCTTGATAGTCAGGAAAAGAACATAGAACTGGCTCAAAAAGTATATAATATCGCTCAGAAAAAATATAAGGAAGGTGTCGGTGCCAATATCGAAATACTTCAGGCTGAAACAGCTTTGAAGGAAGCGAAAACCAATTATTTTAATTCGCTTTATGAAGCCATCATTGCTAAGCTGGATTTTCAAAAGTCACTGGGCATTTTTAAATAATCATCCATATTATATTAACACATACAAAAACGAATAGATATGCTGAATTTCAAACCATTGTTGCTTATTGCTGTCAGCGCCTCATTATTGGCCTCTTGCGGTGGTGGTGCAAATAAAAAAGATAAATCTGCACAGATCAAAGAGCTGAAGCAGCAACAAAAAGAACTTCAAACAAAAATAGATGTCCTGGAAACCTCGATGCCCAAAAAAGATAGCGGTCGTGTTATTCCGGTTACGGTTACATCGATGTTGCCCAGTGTATTCTCGAATTATATAGATGTTCAGGGTAAAGTGGATGTGGATGAAGTGGTGAATGCCATTCCGGAAATGCCCGGAATCATTGAATCAATTTTGGTGAAACCCGGACAATATGTTCGTAAAGGTCAAGTGGTCGCTCGTTTGCGCAGCGAGAGTATTACCAAAGGAATTGACCAAATTGATCAACAAATAGATTTTGCCAAAACGATGTATGATAAACAAAAACGACTTTGGGATCAGGAAATTGGTACCGAAGTACAGTTGTTGAGCGCCAAACATCAATACGAGGCTTTGTTAAAACAAAAACAAACCAATCTTACTCAAAAAAATTCCTTCAATGTATACTCCCCAATCAATGGGGTGGTAGATGCTGTGGATGCAACAGTCGGACAATCGTATTCCAACCCCATGGGAGCTCCGGTGATTCGGATTATCAACACAGGCAAACTGAAAATACAGGCAAGAATTGCTGAAAACTATGCAGGGATTGTTCGCACGGGAAGTCCGGTGATGATCATTTTTCCGGATATGCACGATTCATTACCCACCAAAATTGCCTATGCTGAGCGTTTGATAGATAATGCCACCAAAACTTTTGCCGCTTATATTCCTCTCCCGGCAAATGCATCTTATCAACCCAACATGACGGCTCAGGTGCGCATCGCCACCTATACCAATACCAAAGCCTTTGTGTTGCCCATTGGTGTCATCCAAAAAACAGATAAAGGCGATTTTGTATTCATCGCAGGTGCTGATGGAAAAGCACAAATGCGGCAAATCACTACCGGTCGCACATATATGGGTCGAGCCGAAGTTTTGGATGGTTTAACGCTCGGCGATCAGGTCATAACAGTTGGATATGATGAATTAAATGATGGAGACAGAATTGAAATCCAGCCATAGTAATTTGGATTTATCAGCAAGGAATAATAGCTCACACGAACAACGATAACACAATGAAAATAAATCCTTCCGTTTGGCCGATTAATAATCGTACGGCCATTTATATAGGTACCTTGTTTCTTTGTATCATGGGATTGGTTGCCTATAACAACCTGCCGAAAGAACAATTTCCGGAAATAAAATTTCCGAAAATGTATGTCCAAACGATCTATCCGGGAACCAGTCCCGAGAATATGAAAAACCTGGTGAGTAAACATATCGAAAAACAGCTCAAGGGGATTACAGGAATAAAAAAAGTAACCAGTAATTCTTTTCAGGATTTTTCGATCGTTGAAGCCGAGTTTAATACAGACGTCAAAATGGACAAAGCCAAAAAAAGTGTGGAAGATGCACTTGATAAGGCTCGTCCGGACCTGCCCCAAAATTTACCCAATGAACCTCAAATCATCGAAATTGATGTAAGTGAAATTCCAATTATGAATGTCAATATTTATGGGAACTTCGATTTAAAACTTCTGGAAAATTATGCCGATATACTCAAAGATAAAATTGAGGGCTTAA
>DAIRSC010000111.1:0-7466 GCA_036804585.1 Chitinophagaceae bacterium | reverse complement strand
AGAAATTCCATTAAATGTTGCTTCTGCATCTGTGGTTATGAGTGTGAATAATTCATTGGTTTGCTGGGGTTTGGAAACATTCGGGAACGAAGAACAAAAACAAAAATACCTGGTTCCACTGGCTACCGGTCAAGTGATTGGGGCTTTTTTATTGAGCGAACCTGAAGCAGGTAGTGATGCCACTTCACAGCGTACAATTGCTGAAGACAATGGCGACCATTATTTATTAAACGGAACTAAAAACTGGATTACCAACGGAAGTTCAGCCACCCATTACTTGGTGATTGCACAAACCGATATCGCAAAAAAACATAAAGGGATTAATGCGTTTATCGTTGAAAAAGCCTGGGCGGGTGTTACAGTAGGTGCCAAAGAAAACAAAATGGGCATTCGTGGTTCTGATACCCATTCTATTATGTTTCAGGACGTGAAAGTACCGAAAGAAAATCGAATAGGTGAAGATGGATTCGGATTCACTTTTGCCATGAAAGTTCTGAGTGGTGGTCGCATCGGGATTGCTTCGCAGGCCCTGGGTATCGCCAGTGGTGCTTATGAATTGGCCGTCAAATATTCAAAAGAGCGTAAGGCTTTTGGAACAGAAATCATGAATCATCAGGCTATTCAGTTTAAATTGGCGGATATGGCTACCGAAATTGAAGCTGCACGTTTATTGTGCCTCAAGGCAGCCTGGTTAAAGGATCAGCATTTAAATTATGATGCAGCATCGGCCATGGCCAAGTTGTATGCTTCTGATATTGCTCAGCGAGTCACCACTGAGGCTGTTCAGGTACATGGCGGATATGGTTATGTAAAAGAATTCCACGTAGAGCGTTTGATGCGCGATGCAAAAATTACCCAAATTTATGAAGGCACCAGCGAGGTGCAACGCATTGTCATCAGTAGGGGTATACTCAAATAAGAGAACAAATTAACTTATAAAAGGCTGTTTTCAAGACAACCTTTTTTTGCTCGTTTATCCAAGATTTTGCAGTAGCAATTCACGAAGCTAGTGTAAAAAAAGCCAGTAAAGAATGTGCCCGGTAACCCCGAATTATGCCAGTGTGAATGGGTAGTTAGGGCTTACTAATTATCTAACAAGCGCTTCAAATTCAAGGAAGCGTTCATGGGGTAATACTACTGTGTCGTCCTTGGACGATGACGCTAAAGTTGAAGATGCCAGTCAGTAATGAAAATCAAAAATGAACTGCAGGCTTATTGAAGTAATTTGTCCAATTGCCGTGCATTTAAAAAAGCGAAATTCACCCCTGAATGTAGTGATGTCCAATACTTTGACATTAAACAGCAGCCCTTAAATAGTCCAAAGAGTATTTGAGTTGTGAAGTGGTAAACGCTCATACGACATAAATTTAGTACAATGAGACGGAGACGAAATTGGACTATTATGAATGTGTAATCGTTATTAGCCGAAATAGTTGATTTTCTTATTCGTTGTTGCCATTGGCTTTGTCCAACTTCAAAATTTCGGTATAATTTCAAAATTCATGCTGATGGACAACGCTCCCACTTATGTTGTTTTATCTCTGCAATTGAAGAAACCAACCTCCAAATTCATCCAAAAAATACGCAAAAAATTAGGAGAAAAGATTTGTAAACATTAGTTTCATACCATATAAAACATAAAACATGAAATTAAATCGACTCCCCTTATTCTTACTGCCTGTTATTTTAGGTGGTGTTTATCTAACAACCACTTCGTCATCAGGTGGTGTATCCACTTTTGCATCCGGTTGTTTTTGTCATGGAAGTTCAAGCAGTGCAACTACAGTCATTGTTTCGTCGCCTGTTACGGGATATACCAATAACCAGATTATTAACTTCACGGTGACTGTAAGCAATGCATCCCGGCCAGCAGCCGGTTTTAATTTGGAAACCAATATTGGAACCATTATCAGTGGTGGGGCCGGAACACAGATTTTTGGGGGGAACGAAATCACCCACACTTCTCCTAAGGCAATGGTATCCGGCACTGCTACCTGGACCTTTCAATGGCAGGCTCCGGCAAGTGGCAACGGTACACTTACCCTCAACCTTTCCGGCAATGCCGTGAATTTGGCAAACGGTAGTGCTGGCGATTTATGGAACACAGGCAATACCCTCAATATTCCTTTTAGTACCGCTTTAGATGTAGCCAATCCCACTCCTTTACATTTTGCACAATCAGATAATGGGGTTTTGGTTTCATGGCTCTATGACTCAAAAGATTTGATCCAAGAATACCGACTTCAGCGCAGCACAGATGGTAAACATTTTGAAACGATTTTTGTTCAGGAAGTTGACCAGACAACAAGTACTGATTTACAATTTGAGGATATTCAAAAGAGCACTTCCAATTTCGTTTATTATCGTTTGGAAACCCTTGATCAAGAAGGTAAAAAGAATTTAAGTGCGGCTCAAATGTTTCGATTAAATACCGAAAATCCGATTCAACTTTATCCGACATTGATTGACCAAAATCGCATTTATTTCAATGGATTAAGCAACGAACAACATCAACTGGTTTTGATCGACATGTTGGGAAACATAGTATATCAACATCAAATTCAAAATGGTGTAAATCCCTTACCCGAAATCAATAAAGGTCATTATGCCGCTATCATCCGCACATCCAATCAAATCATCTATCGCACCTTTATCCAAGTGCAATAGAAAAGAAGAAAATAGCTTATAAAAAAAACGCAACTATTTCCAGTTGCGTTTTTTTATTTTGAATTATTGAAGTGCTTCAAAATAGCCGGTCTTACGATTCTTGCGCACATTGCCCGCTAAAAAATATCGACCATTCATGGCAATGTAAACACCATGCGGCAGTGTTTGCACAAAAGCCATGGCGCTACCCATATTATACAACCCATCACTAGAACCAAATGTATAGGGAATCATTGCACCAGTTAACACAATCGTTTTGGAAATAGCTGCTTCCTGAATTTTTAAGGCTGTTTCAACCATGGTATCTGTCCCATGTGTGATGATGACTTTATCTTCATCACATTTGATGCACTGCGAAATAATCAATTCCCGATCCTCATCAGTCATTTCCAGACTGTCAACCATCATTAGTGTGCGCACACTAACATCCGTTGTATTTCTTCCTCTTTCCAATATTTCACCCACATTGGTATCGTTAAAATACAATTTACCGTTAATCAAATCATATTCTTTATCGAATGTGCCGCCTGTAATTAATAGTCGTATACTCATATGAATATCAAAGTTAATGTGCGATTCCTTTTTCTCCACCAAATTTCTTGATTCATCCGAATTCAAAAAATCACTTTAACGATAATCAAAAGTAAACTCAATGATCTTTCCGTATTGATTATACCTTAAAGTAGTCGCCAGAAATTTTTCGGTGTCATTGATTTTGAGCAACAAATGGATAGTATCCCCCTCCCTTTGCAATGAATCGATGCTGAGTTTCATCGGACCACTCAATTTTATCAATTGATACCAATATGTAATTACCATTTCTCTGCCTTGTATAAATCCGGATACTTGTTCTGGATAAATCACGGGGATATTGGGCGATCGAACCAACACATCCTCCTTCAGGTAGGGCTGCATTTGCTCGAGTGTACAAGCATTCCAGCATGCAATACAATGCTCCGCAATGCGCTGTACTTTTTGATCAATTAATGATTTCATAGTTGGGTGGTGTGAGGTGAAATTACAATTCCTTCTGCATTTTTTTTCGGAGAATCTGTTGAAAATGACAAGAATCATTTTTCCATCCTTATTTGAACCGATGAAATCTATCAAGCTCACGCTTAGCGGCCAACTTATTTACCATCTGAATCTAATGCCTGTAACTACATCCAACTGAGCTATCTCAATTTATCCCGCATTGAACATTCAAATTAAAATAATTTGTGTAATCAACTTATCTTGGGTTTTCAATTTATATCCGGTCATGCGATTTTCACTCTTGTTCTTGTTTATGCTGTTCCTGCAATGTTCAGGAAATCAGATTCTTGCCCAATCTTCCGTTGGCGCATACCCCTTTGATTCTAGTTTCTTCAGCCACTACAAATTCCGATCCATTGGACCATTCAGAGGAGGACGAGCAAGCGGTGTATGCGGCGATCCAAAAAACAAACAGGTATTTTACATGGCTTCCACGGGCGGGGGCGTATGGAAAACGAAGGATGGTGGCCAACATTGGAAAAATATTTCTGACCGCTATTTTGGTGGCAGCATCGGCGCAATTGAAGTTTGCCCAAGCGACCCTTTACTCATGTATGCAGGTGGTGGCGAAAGTACCCTCAGGGGGAATGTGAGCGAAGGTCAGGGTATTTACAAATCCAGTGATGGTGGCAAATCATGGACCTTCTGCGGACTGGAAGATTCAAGGCATATCAGCCGCATCGTTTTTGATCCCAAAAATCCGGAAAGAGTTTATGTGGCCGTTATGGGACATTTGTTTGGCCCGAATGAAAACCGAGGTGTTTACAAAACAGAAAATGGAGGGCAAAGTTGGGAGAAGATTTTATACAGCAATGAACAATCCGGAGCAGCAGATCTGGTCATGGACCCCTTTAACCCAAAGGTTCTGTATGCCACAACCTGGAGAGTGATTCGCACACCCTATTCAATGGAAAGCGGTGGAGAAGGAAGTGCCATTTGGAAAAGCACTGACGCTGGAGAAACCTGGACCAATATTTCAAAAAACAAAGGTTTACCCAAAGATACACTTGGCATGATTTGCCTTGCGGTAAGCACATCCAACTCAGATAAAATCTATGCCATGGTTGAGAACAAACAAGCCGGTGGTTTGTACATGAGCACTGACGCCGGTTTGAACTGGGTGAAACAAAATGATGAAAGCAAAATCCGCCAAAGAGCCTGGTATTTTAGTCGACTATTTGTTGACCCCAAACAAGAAGATATCGTTTATGTCTGCAACGTAGAATTGCACAAATCGAGTGATGGCGGCAAAACATTCCAAACCATACACACCCCGCATGCCGATCATCATAACATGTGGATTGATCCGGAAGATGGGCAACGAATGATCATCGCCGATGATGGAGGTGCACAAATTAGTTTCGATGGGGGCGCCCATTGGGGCACCTATCATAATCACCCCCCCGCACAATTTTACCGGGTTACGGCAGACAATCATTTCCCCTATCGGGTATTGGGTTGTCAACAAGATAATTCTAGTGTACGCATCATGAGCCGAACCTATGGCGGAAGTATCACACAACAGGATTGGAGTTCGAGTGCCGGATTTGAGAGTGGCCATATTGTGGCCGATCCATTGAATGACGATATTGTTTATGGGGGCAATTATGGCGGTTATCTTTCCCGTCTCAATCATCGAACCGGCGAAAACCGCACAGTTTCGGTTTATCCCGTGAGCCCAATCGGAGAAGGCGCTGATACCCTGAAGTACCGCTTTCAATGGAACTTTCCGATCTTTTTTTCCCCCCACAATCCGAAACGATTATATGCAGCCGGAAACCACCTTTTTGTGAGTGAAAATGAAGGACAAAGCTGGCAGAAAATTTCACCGGATTTAAGTACCAACGACAAAAAGAAACAAGCTCCAAGTGGTGGCATCATCACCAAAGACAATACCAGTGTGGAATATTATTGTACCATATTTGCGGCTGCCGAAAGCCCGGTACAGCAAGACTTACTTTGGTGTGGCAGTGATGATGGACTCATCCATGTAAGCGACAATGCCGGGGCTTCCTGGGATTTGGTGAACCCTCGAAATATGCCGGAAGGAATGATGATTAATTGTATCGAGCCTGATCCTTTTGATGCACAAACATGTTATATAGTTGGCACTAGATATAAATTAGATGATCAAACACCCTATGTCTATAAAACTAACGACCTGGGAAATACCTGGGAAGAAATAACTGAAGGTAATCCATCCTCACATTTTACCCGCTGTTTACGAGCAGATCCTAATCACAAAGGCACTTTGTACTGTGGTACCGAACAGGGATTGTATGTTTCATTTGATGCCGGCAAACAATGGCTGCCCTTACAACTCAATCTGCCGATAGTTCCGATTACGGATTTATGTATTAAAAATGATGATCTTATTGTGGCCACGCAGGGTCGTAGTTTTTGGATTTTGGATCAACTGAATACCCTGCATCAATTCCGAAAAACAGAATCTAAAGATGAATGGAAGATTTTTCAACCTGCCCTATCCTATCGTATGGATGGATATCGAAAAAGCAATCCAGATAACGAAGGTGAGAATCCATATTATGGCAGCGTTTTTTATACATGGTTACCTGAATGGCAGGATAGCAATAGCGCCACCTTGCGAATCATGGACGAATCCGGAAAGGAAATTCGTGTATTTAGTACCACAGCATCGGAAAAAGAAGATCAAATTAAATTAGAAAAAGGAATGAACCACTTTCAATGGAATCATCAGGTAAAGGGGTGTGAAAAAATAGATGGTATGGTTTTATGGAATGGCAATATCGGCAACTATAAAGTTCCACCGGGAAATTACAAAGCGAGCTTTCGTATCAATCAGGATAGTACGATGCTTTCATTCCGGATTGCAAAAGATCCAAATTATCAGATTACTGAAGCTGACTATCAGGCACAGTATGAGATGCTTACCAGAATCAGAGATAAATTTGAAGCTGTTCAGCAAACAGTAAAACAAATACGAAAATTAAGAACAGACATCAATAACCTCAAAGATCAATTAAAAGATTCATACCCTGCGGAATTGGATAGTTTAGGTAAAGACCTCATCAAAAAAGCGACACAAATTGAAGAAAGACTCCATCAAACAAAAGCCAAAAGCGGTCAGGATGTTTTAAATTATCCGATTCGTATCAATGATAAACTCAGTGGTTTGTTTGATGCAGTGAATCAGCATACCGCTCCTACTGCACAGAGTATCGAAGCCTGGGAAGACCTTAAACTGCTTGCAGATCAAGCCCTCCTTGAATATGAAAAATTAAAGTCCAATGAGGTTCGTGCATATAATCAAATGATACATGCCAAACAAATTGACTACTTACTTTTGCGTTAAAACTTCAGGGTCCAAAGCAATCAATTGGGGAAGATCTGTTCCGGTATATTCAATCAGGAGCGTATCGGGTTTTTCCAGAATTTGATGATGTGTGGTAAAATATTCTAAATCAAAGTGCAAGTCGCAAAGCATATACCGCTTTTTTTGATGTGGTAAATGAAGTTGTTCGAGTAGTGCAAATTTTTCCTTACTGGGCCACTCAGGTAGATAACGTGCACCGGGCTTGATTTTTGCGTACAAATAATAATCAACTGCAAATATCTCTTGCAAAATAGAATCGTTCTTATAATGCGTTTGAATAAATTGATTGGCGACATCAAAGAGTTCCAACAACGTATGCCGATGTTCATCTGCCTGATTGGAAAATGCCATCCCCAAACCCATCAGAAAATCAAAAATGCTGCCATGTTGGGTGATATAACGCAAGGTG
>DAIRSC010000110.1:0-7535 GCA_036804585.1 Chitinophagaceae bacterium | reverse complement strand
GGGAGGGAATTGAACCCCCGACACAAGGATTTTCAGTCCTTTGCTCTACCAACTGAGCTACCGCACCTTTTAAATTAATTCCAACTTATTCAGTTAGAAGGGATGCAAAAATAAAAAAATACTTGAATTCATCAATTTTTTTTTCGTTTATGCCTGAAATATAAAACCAAAAGCAACACCCAAATCAACAGAACAGGCCACAGGGACTTTACCCAGCTTGCAGCCAAACTTGATTCGGGAAGGGCATTAATTGGCATATTCACTCATAAATTTGATACGCATCAAACGAAATTGTTCCTGACTGATATTGTTTTCCTTCATAATTTCTGCCGCTTCTTCGATATTTCCACTTTCGCTTGATTGAAAAAAGTCGTACATATCATCTTGGTCGTATTCATCCACGTAATCGCTGATACAGTAGTCTAAATTCAACTTGGTACCGCTCGATACAATGGTTTCCATTTCCTGTAACAAATCCAGCATATTGATTTCTTTGTTTCTGGCGATGGTTTCCAGAGGAATTTTTTTATCGATGTTTTGTATGATAAATACTTTTAAACCGCTTTTATTAATCACGCTCTTCATCACAAACTCATTCATCTTTTCAATATCGTGTTCTTCCACGTATTTGGCAATCAACTCCATAAATTTCTTTCCATATTTAATCGCCTTACCCTTGCTCACCCCGGCAATTTTTTCCATTTCAGCCATGGTGGTTGGGTAGTGTGTGGCCATGTCTTCCAGCGAATTTTCGAGGAACACCACAAAAGGTGGAACTTTATGTTGAGCCGCCACTTGTTTGCGAAGATCTTTCAGCATATCCAACAGCACAGGGTCTAGGGCCGAACTACCTGCAGCTGCACCGCCACCCGAATCATCATCATCTCCATCGGCATCTTCAAATTTATGATTCAGGGACAGCTTCAGGGAGAATGGTTTTTTCAGGAAGGCCTTGCCTCTTTCAGTTAATTTAAGCAGGCCATATTCTTCAATATCTTTTCGGATCAGACCTTCCACCATCATTTGGCGAACCAATGAGTACCAGAAATGATCATCCATTTGAAAATGGGCACCCATACTAAAACATTTCAGGCGATCGTGTTTATAGGCTTGTATTTGGGTATTTGAGCGACCGAGTATCACATTTATGACATAGTCGATACCAAACATCTCCTTGAGTTGCCGGATGGTTTCAAGAGCCGTAAAAATGGTATCCTTCACTTCAATCTTCTCTTTCGGATGTCTGCAATTGTCGCACATATCATTGCAGGAATCGGCATTGTATTCTTCTCCAAAATAATGTAACAGTACTTTTCGACGACAAATGGAGCTTTCGGCATAAGCCACGGTTTCACCAATCAATTGTGCGCCCATTTCTCGCTCAGTTAGCGGCTTATCGCGCATGAGGTGTTCGAGCTTTTGAACATCTTTATAGGAGAAATATAATAAACATTTTCCTTCCAGTCCGTCGCGGCCGGCACGCCCTGTTTCCTGATAATAATTTTCGATGGATTTGGGAATATTGTAGTGCATCACAAAACGGATGTCCGGTTTATCAATACCCATCCCAAAAGCGATGGTTGCAACAATCACATCTACTTTTTCCATCAAGAACTGATCCTGGCGATCGGCTCTGGTTTTACTATCCAATCCGGCATGGTAAGCTACGGCACTAATTCCATTGGCTACCAATAACTCAGCCAGATCTTCGGTGGTTTTACGGTTGAGGGTATAAATAATTCCGCTTTTACCGCGGTTCTGTTGAATAAATTTGACAATATGTTTAACAGTTTGATCTTTTTTACCCTTTGGTACAATTTCATAATACAAATTGCTCCGGTTAAAAGAGGATACAAACACATTTGGCTTTTTCAGCCCCAGATTTTTTTTGATATCGTCCTGCACTTTAGGCGTTGCTGTGGCTGTGAGGGCAACGATATTGAGTTTGGGGTTGATATGATCAATAATATCCCGAATTTTACGATACTCCGGTCTGAAATCATGGCCCCATTCCGAAATACAGTGGGCTTCATCAACGGCGACGAAAGAAATATTCAGTTCCCGTAAAAAATCAACGTTTTCTTCTTTGGTGAGCGTTTCCGGTGCCACATACAGCATTTTGGTTTTACCACCCAGCAAGTCTTCACGCACTTTTTTAATTTGTCCCTTATTGAGAGATGAATTGAGGAAATGGGCTACATTTTCAATGTCACTATAACTTCGTAAAAGATCAACCTGATTTTTCATCAAGGCAATCAGGGGTGATACAATAATGGCAATCCCTTCGCTCACAAGCGCGGGCAATTGATAACATAATGATTTACCCCCGCCGGTGGGCATAATCACAAATGTATCTTTACCGTCGAGAACACTTTGTATGATTTCTTCTTGTTCACCCTTGAATTGATTGAAGCCGAAATGCTTCTTTAATTCTTTCAATAGGTCAAACTGGTTCACCTTTTTAGCCTTAGCCATAAATTTTACTTTTTTCTCCCCCGAAACACCGAAAGCCGGTTTCTCATGTAGTTCACTAATATAATGAAGGATTTTACAATGTGCAAATCCTTGAACATATAATAATAATGTCTATGGGTACGAATGTAATCACGCAAAATGTATGCCTAATCTAATAATTCGTTAAAACGCAGAATACTTCCGGCCATAGAAGAAGTATGTGAATTAAACTTCGGATATTTGAACATCAACAAATCTAACAATTGTTACAAAACATACCCTATTTAGCTGCTCAAGCAATTTTTTCTCGCACCGGAAAGCGGATCTTTTTGCTATTTGGCATGATGCTGTTGGTAATCAGCTCATTACAGGCTCAAGAACAATTACTCAATGTGGCCAAACAATATTTGAGCAATAAGAATTATGAAAAAGCCGTGGCAACCTTCAAACAATTGATGGAATATAATCCAGAGGATGAATCTATTTTTTTATCCTATCTCGAAAGCCTGAAAGGTATCAAGGATTATGCAACGGCTGAAAAACTCTTAAAAACGAAACTCAAAAGCAAAAAGAAACAACCCTTCCTCGGCTTCGAATTGGTAGAGGTGTATCGGGCGATGGGTGAAAGTAAGAAAGTCAATAAATGGATGGATGATATCATTGATGATGTGGATGCCGGTGATAATTATATCTCTGATCTGGCTCAAAAAATGAGCGTTGCAGGTTTTTTTGATGAGGCCGTGCGTCTATACGAAAAAGGAAAAAAACTTCAACCCGAATTACCCTACTTATATGCCGAAGAGCTGGCCTTGATTTATGATCGTAAGGGTGAAAAAGATAAAGCTACCGAACAATTACTCGATTTATATGCAGCACGTTCCGAAAAAGGTGAGGAAATCAAATCTACTTTTATGCGTTTATGCCGCGAAGAGGGTCGATTTGAAGATTTAAAAAAACGCATCCTGAAACGCATCGACAAGGAACCCCAAATTTTTGCCTATCCCGATTTGATGGCCTGGATGTTTGTTCAACAAAACGACTACCAGAGCGCCTTCGCCCAAATTCGGGATTTAGACAATAAACTCAACGAGCAAGGCAGGCGTGTATTAGGATTTGCCCGGGTGGCATTGCGTGAAAAAAAATTTAGTGTAGCCCTCAATGCTTATCAGTTCGTGATTGATAAAGGCGCAGAAGGTCCATTCTATGCGCAGGCAAATAGCGAGCGACTCACCACCTTGCGTGTGCGTTTACAAAATACCCCAAACTATAACATCATGCAGGTTGATTCGGTTTGCCAGGCTTATGCTACTTTTTTGGAATCGCATCCTGCCTACCGAATCAAAGAAACTATGCGCGAATATGCTGAATTAGAAGCTCTCTACGCCCACCGGGTCGATTCGGCCATCTGTATTCTTCGGCAGGTGTTGAGCGCCAACAATGCAGAACGTAATTTTAAAGGTCGCTGTAAATTAGAAATGGGTGATTATGAATTATTGCGCGGCGATATCTGGGAGAGTACTTTGTTGTATTCGCAGGTGGATAAGGATTTTAAAAATGACATGTTAGGCGAAGAGGCACGTTATCGAAATGCGCGACTTTCATATTTTACGGGCGATTTTGCCTGGGCCCAGGGGCAGTTGGATGTGCTCAAGGCCTCAACCTCCGAACTCATTGCCAACGATGCCTTAAACTTGTCGGTGCTTATCACCGAAAATAATCCACCTGCCGATAGCAATATCACGCCTTTACTCATGTATGCCCGTGCCGATTTATTCGCTTTTCAGAATAAACAAGATGAAGCCCTTCTAATTTTAGACAGTATTGCAGCCACTTTTTTACAACATCCGCTGCAGGATGATATATTGTTTCAAAAGGCCAAAATGGCGATGCAAAAAAAGGACTACTCCGAGGCCGCCCTGCAATTACAAAAAATTACCACCTTACATAAAGAGGATATATTAGCCGATGATGCCTTATTTCAGTTAGCGCTCATCAATGAGGAACATTTTCTGAACAAAGATGAAGCTAAACGGCTGTACGAGCAATTACTGCTCAATTATCCGGGCAGCACTTTTGTGAACGAATCCCGGAAACGTTTTCGTTTGTTGCGTGGCGACAAACCCGATGTGGAAGCACCGGAACAGTTTTAGTATTTCAATAATTTTCCCAATGGTTTAACAAATTTTACTGGATGATTTTGATGAATCAAATTAGCTTTGTAATTCAAAGTACTTTCATTTAAACAAAACACATGGAAAATCCATCAAACCCCAACACCGAATTTATTTTACCCGAACATCCATCCGGCAATATTTTTAACCGCAATCGGAGTCTGCTCAAAGGGTTCATGATCAGTTTTCTGATTCTGATGTTACTCATTCCTACTTACTTCATCGGGCAGCTTATCCGGGAGCGGCAAAATCGCAATGAAGAAGTCAAACGTGAAATCGCCACACAATGGTCCGGTTCGCAAAATCTCAACGGTCCCATTTTGGTGATACCTTATCTGCAAATCGAAAAAACCAGCGACCAAAAATTGATCTCTGTTAAACGATATGCATACTTTTTACCCGATGAGTTAAAAATAAACGGTCGTATGGATCATGATTTCCGCTCCAGAAGCAGCATTTTTAAATTGATTGTTTACACGGCACAATTACAAATCATCGGAAAATTTTCACCTCTGTCATTATCCAAACTCAATCTCCTACACGAAAATCTGCTGCCCAACGAAGCCTTCCTCCTTTACGGGCTCAGCGATTATACAGGCATACAAGAACAAATGAAAATTCGCTGGGATCAGCAGCAACTGGAATTCATTGCCGGACGAAACGGGGCCTCGCATGTCGACAAAGGACTTTATACCCCGCTCCTATTACAAGCTGCCGATCTATTACAAACGCATACCTTCAATATGCAAATCAGTCTGCGTGGTTCCGAGCGAATTGGCTTTTATCCGGTGGGCAAATCTACTCTGGTATCCCTAAGTTCAAAATGGCCACATCCTGATTTCGAAGGTAAAACCCTGCCTGCCAAACAAATTTCTGATTCAGGCTTCAGCGCACAATGGAAGGCCCTTGACCTCAACCGGGCTTTTCCACAGCAATGGAAAGAAACCCAGGAAATCAATATCGAAGAAGGCATATTTGGCGTCAATCTTATTCAACCTCTCGATAATTATGCCAAATCAAACCGCACCATCAAATACGCCATTCTCGTCATCATGCTCACCTTCGTGGTTTACTTCTTTATCGAAGTGATGCAAAACCGCCGGGTGCACGCCGTACAATATGTTCTGATTGGATTTGCCTTATGTATTTTTTACACCCTCTTGTTGTCCATTTCTGAATACACCAGTTACGCAACCGCTTATATTTCTTCTGCGCTCGCCACCATACTGCTCATTAGTTTGTACACCCGAAGTGTATTTCAAAGTACACGTACAGCCGGGGTATTCGGCGCCTTCCTCAGTATTTTATATGTATTCATTTTTGTATTGATTCAATTGCAGGACGGCGCCTTACTCGCAGGCAGTATCGGTTTATTCCTGATATTGGCGGCCATCATGTACTTCTCGCGTAAAATTGAATGGAACAAATAAACGAGCCCTTCTCTTTTCAGAACACCCTCCATCCACGAGGGTGTTTTTTTTGGAGCGCATCGCAGGTAATTTCATCAGCGATGTTCCGGCTATTCGTTCCGGCACGGCCTCCACTGCTATCCGGGCTATTTTTCAGCGCAGTTACATGACCGGGCTTTTCCATTATACATCTTCCGGGATGTATCTTTGACTTCCATCAAGCAAAGAGGCATGTTCCGTATCTTCAAAAAAATTCTTCCATCTTCTATCAAACATCAGATACGGGAATACATTCTTGGGCTCGTTCAATCTTCCACCCAACAATACGATGATCAGTGTTTACGCATCGATCATTTGCAGGCCCATGTCGAAAACCTCACAACCTTGATTACCTCTACAGCCGATAATCTCAATGCAGTCGGACAAAGTTTACAAAGCATTCATCAAACCCACGCAGAGCAACTCCAATCGCTCACCCATCAATTGAATGATGTAACTGCGCTCATTCAACAATCCAATGTTCAAAGCATTCTTCATCAAAGGAGCATGCCGGAAATTTTGCCCCATGATCCGGCCTCTATGACCATGATACAGGAGTTCAAAAAACAATTCAATGTGGATTTTGAGGTGGATATCAACATCTCCAAAAATGATATTATGTTTCTGTATAGTTTGGCTGCTTATCATGACTTTAATATCGCATTGCACCATTATCTCACTATTGGATACAATGGGTTTAGTATTGTCAAATCATTTGTAGAGGCCATACAAGGCCCCCAAAAATTTGAAGGACAAATACTCGATTTTGCCAGCGGATATGGTCGGGTCACCCGTTTTTTGACAGCCTATTTTGGGGCCAATCATATTTATACCAGTGATATTAAATCTGAGGCTGTTGAATTTCAAATAAAACAATTTCGGGTGAACGGATTTACATCCTCTTATGATCCATCCCAACTCAAACCGAATCAAACCTTCGATTTTATTTTTGTCGGATCTCTCTTTAGCCATTTGAACGAGACGCTTTTTTCGCAGTGGTTAAGCTGTTTGATGGGTTTACTCAATACAAAAGGCTATTTGATTTTTACGGTTCACGATCAATCCTTACATCCGGGTCAACCGGGTACTGATTTTGCATTTGTTGAAAGTAATGAAGATGAAAAATTTCAGTTTGTTGGAAATCGAATTACTTCCACACAATTGTATGGAATCAGTTTTGTATCCGAAAAATTTGTGGCTGCTGCTTTGCAACAAATTCATCCGCAAATCCATTACATGCGTTTTCCTAAATTGTTTGGCGCCCACCAGGATGTATATCTCGCCAGTAAGGATGGCAAGATGCCCAATGCCGATCAATTAAAAAATTTGTATCAGCGTATTTAGGGCTTGTTGATTATCTCATAGGCGCTTCAAATTCAAGGAAGCGTTCGAGGTATAGTACTGTGCTACAGCCCTTGGACGATGACGCGGAATTTGAAGATGCATGTGAGCAGTGAAAATC
>DAIRSC010000109.1:3658-7539 GCA_036804585.1 Chitinophagaceae bacterium | reverse complement strand
TTCATGGCGGACAAGATTTGGACGAACGAAAGCGAGCTTTGGCTCACTTCAAAAACGAAGCTCAAATCCTGATTGCTACGGATGCTGCTGGTGAATCTTTGAATATGCAGTTTTGACATTTGGTGTTCAGTTCTGATTTGCCCTGGAATCCGATGATGATTGAGCAGCGAATTGGTCGTGTGGATAGGATTGGGCAGAAATATCCTGTTCAAGCTTACAATATGCTCACCAACAATAGTGTTGATCTGCGTGTGTATGAAGTGATGGAAGAAAAGCTCAACAACATCATAGAGCAATTGGGTATTGACAAAACTTCTGATGTACTTGACTCCACCATTGATATGAAAAAAGTCAATAAGCTTTACCTACAAAGTTTGTTAGACCCAGAAAAGTTTGAATTAGCAGGTGAACGATGGTTGAACGATATAAAAGGCAAGCTTCGGGAATACAAGAGTACGGAAGGGATTTTACCACAGGTAGCAGAATCGGAAATCGAATACAAAAAGGCCGCAGAAGTAAAACACAGTCCACTTCCCTTCTGGTTAGAGACATTGGTGCAGCAATATACCATGGTGCAACATGGATCCATGAGTAAAAATCTATTGGGTTTTTCTGAAATTAAAGTTCAGGGTGAAACAAGGAAAATCACATTTGATGCCGAAGTGTCTTTGGCTAATCCTGGAGTTGAGCACATCACCTTGCAACATGATTGGATTCGGAAACTCTTAAATGATTTGGGTGAATTTGACCGGTCAAATGATATCCCGGTAATCAATTCAATTACAGGTGAAGAAACTCCGGGCTATTGGAGTTTGTGGCAAATAAGTGCCCGCAATTCCATGGAAAGCAAAATTCAGTATCAATGCTACTTTTTAGCTGATAATGGCAAGCAATACAGTGCCTATGCCAATGATATATGGAATCGTTTGATTAGTGAATCCGGAAAATTCAAATTAGATAGAACGCAGGAAATGAAAGACTCGGAGTCTTTTCAGAAAGAATTGAATCAATCCTTATTTCTTTCCTTCCAAAATCTTGAGGCGGATTTAATTACACGAATGAAATTCAAAAAAGAAAACAGGTTGAATTCTTACAATTTTCAGAAATCAAGGATTAAAAAAATAGGGATTGATAATATCCGCCAAGCCAAACTTCAAAGACTTGAAAAGGAACATAAGGCATGGTTTAAAGAATTCGAATCAGGCAGTAAGATTATTCCCGGGATCAAACAATTATTAATGATTCGAATCGATGGCTAAAGGGCTTATACAACATATCATTGATACGCTGAAAAGCTATCCGGCAAAAGTATTTCTGGCGGAGAACAACGATCGTTTTCTCTATCGAAGCGATATTCAAGAAGCCTTTAGCACATTTGGAATTGAGATTACTAATGGAACTAAACTTGAGCAGCGGGTTAGGTTTGAAATGAGGGAGCCAGATGGCTTACTCATCATACTCAGCCAGGACAATACAAATTATCTTGAAGACATAAAAAGACGAGCTGTAGCCATTGATTTCAGCATCGCCAATTATTTTCAGGCGTATCACATTCCATCAATTCTCGAATTAGAATTGTTCTTCCTTGATAAACTATTTCAAAATCAACCTTTGGTTGTCCTAAACAGAAAAGAAACTCAGGAATTCATTGAGAAGTTAAAGGCGGAATCCAAATCTGAAGAGCAAGAATACGATTTGGATGATTTTATTAAAACATTGAACTCACAACTTAATGAAGGAACTGTAAATTGGGCTGTAGTAAGCAGAATCATTGCTGAAGGCATTTCGAAAACCATTAACACTCCAAAGTTTGAAGAGTTATATGCTCAAATCAATAAGGCAAATGTTGTTTTTCAAAATGCATTGCAAGCGAGTTATCATCAAACCAAAAATTCCAGTGCAGTAAAAAAGCCACGCATTGTATCGAAAATATTGGATTATCTGAATTTCAACTTTCGGGAAAATAAAATTGCACTAATTGTGGTTGATGGCATGGCTTTATGGCAATATGAATTATTAAAAAGCAAATTGCCGGGTATAAAGCATGAAGAAATAATTTATTCATGGTTGCCATCCATAACACAACTTTCCCGGCAAGCAATTTTTCGTGGCGACACCCCGCAGACCGATTACAGACAGGGTCCTGCAAGTGAAGAGAAGCTCTGGAAGACATATTGGAAAGAGAAAGGTTGTCATGAATTCGAAATCGCATATCAACACGAGAAAACTGATTTTTCCAATATCGATTCAGTTTCAAAATTGGCTATCGTATTAAAAGATCTTGATGATAAAATGCATAGTTCAACAGACTATGCTGATTTGTTAATGCTAACCAATAACTGGATTGAACGAAGTAAAATCGCCCAGATAGTAGATGAATTAATATCAAAAGGCTTTACCGTTTTTATAACTTCAGATCATGGTAATATTCAGGCAAAAGGTTGGAGAGGACTGCAAGGTCGAGAAAAATTAGGAACTAATAAATCAGGTAGCAGAAGCGAGAGGCATATCGAATATTCAGAAAAATGGTTGTCTGATGAATTCATGGCTAATAATCCGGAAATGGGTGACTCAGTTATTATGGAAGAACAAGCAATTTATTTTAAAACCGACCTAAGCTTTTCAAATAAAGAATCATTGGTGACGCACGGAGGAGCGCACCTGCTGGAAGTATTAATACCATTTGTAGAAATAAGAGATGAATCATAAATCAATAGACATAAATCAGCGTATCCCATTGGATACATTATATGCAGCATTGGAAAGCTATTTAAACGGCAACTACAGTGAAGACTATATTTTGGAGCAATTAAGGCTCGAATTTAAAGGTGAGAACAGATTAAAAAAATCATTACATATCGTAAACAAGATTATTTTACGAAGCCCTCTTTTAGAATTCATTGAAGAGAACAAACAGTCAATCAAACAAGCCATAAAAAAGAAACACGATAGGAATTTAATTCTAATTTCACTTCTCAACAGTTCATTTTCATTTTCATTTGACACCCTTCAGCTTTTAGGCAAATATCTCTGTGTACAGGATTTAGTAAATAGGGAAATCATTAAGAAAGCCCTGGCAAGCGTTTATGGCGGAAATCGAGCTACTGAAAACGCCATTGATAGCGTAATTCCAATGTTTATAGAAGCCGGCTTGATAGAAAGACCAACATTAGGTGTTTATCAATATAACCCTGATTTTCAGATTTCATCTGCTATCAGTAAGCAGATTTTTATTGAATCATTTAAAGCCAATAATACATTTGATGGTATTCAAGAGTATCAATTAAGAGACCGTTATTTTTTGTTTTTAAAGAATTGAAATAATGACCCAACACAGCAGCCATACACATTGCCATGCAGCACGAACCCGATCTCAAACTCAAGCTTATCAAAGAGTGCGTCTGCTCCACCCTGGCAAAATTGAATAAAAATAAATCTCCCCTTCCTTTTGAAAATAAAAAATACGCAACCCCACAGACCAACACGACAATGACAATGAAAATCAACAACGTCATTGGTTTACAGATACGGTGGACAAGAACGCCAGCTGGTAACAGCGTGTATGTGGCAATAGCGGTTGAAGTGGCGTATCGAAGGTCTGTGTTTCTAAGAAACTTTGTGCTAAACGGACAGGAAAGTGCCTCTAATCCGCTACTGCACATAAACACAAACCGTTAGCATTCTCAAGCAAATAATACCATGCCAAGACCCATATCACCCGGCCTCTTTAAAGAATCTCTCGAAAACATTTCTCGCAATCTTTTCAGAGATCACAGCGACACCATTACTGCCTTAATCGGTAATTCGCCTGGCATTTATGCACTGTATGACGAAAACGAACTGTATTATGTTGGTCGCGCCTCAGATCTTAAAAGAAGGGT
>DAIRSC010000109.1:0-3558 GCA_036804585.1 Chitinophagaceae bacterium | reverse complement strand
ACCTCAGCAGCCCAGGCTGTTATTAAGCGAAAGAGTGTTGGCGGATGGAACTTTTGGCGGATAAAAAACACTGCCGGCGAATATGTGCGGCTGGCGGATCTTTTATAGCCATACTTGAGGCATTCTTTCGTAGCCGGATTCTTAGTAAAAAGGCATCGTGTCCTGAACATTGGTGTCCACATTGCCACCACCATACCATACAACGGTCACCACACCATCCCACCCCACTGGCTCGCCCAACTCGCACGCAAAAACGACATTGAAAATCTGGCAGAAAAACTCGCCAAAAAGTTCCCTTTTTGATGCCAATTTAATTGCGCATTTTCTCCTGTTCTATCGCGCAAAACATTCAATTTTTTCCCCTTTTTTTTCGTAAATTAGCATGGATGCGAAGAGGGTGGTAAAAAGACATTTTTACCTACTATGTATTGCTTTAATATGTTGAATTCTGTAACACTAATAAATTATGTAGTAGGCAATAGTAGAAGCAAATTGAATAAGCCGAAATATCAGCATATCGAAGAATTAAATAATTCTATAACCAATAGTTATTTTACAAAATCAAATCCTTATAACTATGCAATTCGACAAACTACAATTACTTCACGAAACTATCACGAATATGGAGACCCTTGGCCTTCCAATTACTGATGCCATCATCTCGAGACGGAAGGAAATTGAAGACGAAATCATATCAAACGATTTATTACCAATGCTCAGCGAGCAAATAGAACCGATTTTAGGTTGGCTAAATAAAGAATTTGTAATTGTTATTGACTACAACCCTGAAAAAGGTTTAGACGTTAAACTTTCTAAAAAGGCAAGAATAATAGAAGTCTTATCAAAAATAAATGATAATAATTCGACTGATAAAAGGGAAGGAAGTAGCTATAGAAGCGCTCGTCAACCCTACACGGGATCCAGGAAATCACCCTCGCCAGACCCCTACAACTATGCAATAAGGGTTCCCGAACTCAAACCATTAACTACAATGTATCCTTTTCTTACATGGCAGGAAATTTGCAATTATTTACGCATTGAAGTAGGTGCGGATTCGGCAAGAAGAAAATTAAAACAATATGTAAATGCCAACCAGCCGCATTGGCCGGATGTTCCAGAGCCAATTGTCTTAAATAGATAGCACATTTACACCAAATGGATTTGACACTTAGTCAAATTAGTAGACAAGAATAAACTAAGCCCCCTGCGTCCCATGCAGGATGAACACTAAACATCAAACAGATATGAAACCCATTATTTACATCGACATGGACAATGTGCTGGTAGATTTCCCCACCGGTATCCCCAGATTAAGCGAAGCACTCCAAAAAGAATACAAAGGCAAAGAGGACGACGCCCCCGGCATCTTCAAACTGATGGATCCCATTCCGGGTGCCATAGAAAGCATACACCGTCTCGCAGAGTTCTATGAACTCTATGTACTCTCCACCGCGCCATGGAAAAACCCAAGTGCCTGGTCACACAAAGTGGAATGGATCCAGAAACACTTCGGCAAAGAACCTGATTCTATCCTCTACAAACGCCTCATCCTCACCCACCATAAAAACCTCAACAATGGGCATTACCTCATTGATGATCGCGAAAAAAACGGTGCAAAGGACTTTAAAGGCGAATGGATACAATTCAAAAAGGAGCCGTTTGAAAATTGGGAAAAGGTTACCGCATATTTGCTGAACCGCTGATCCATGCCTGCATCTTCTATCCCCTACCCCTTCCACGCCACCCCCTGGCACTACACCGGCACCGGCGGATGGGTGTTCGTATCCCTCCCGCAGGATATGGCCGAAGAGATACGCGCCCTCGTAGGCCGCCGCGAGGAATACCTGGGCCCGCGGAGGCACTGAACCCGCAGACCTCGCACGACGCACACCCGCCAAACACCCGGCACACGCGCATTAAATGCACCCGCAGATCATAAAATCTGATTTCGTTCACGTGTTTTCTTGTTCACGTTACGTGAACACTGTATATTTGTGAACAAATAAAACACCAATGAACCGGGAGATCCTAGATACCGCCTTACAAAACCTGAATACCATAGCCGGTATCCGCGGCCGGTGGATCAGCAGGGGTAAGCCCGGCGGGGCATTGGAAATACAGCTCCACGGCCAAACCCTCACCTTTCAGGTGGAGGTAAAGCATGAATTAAGAGCCTACCAGCTGCCACAGCTGGAAGCACAGGTTCGGCAACATAAACACCTGTTACTTATCGCCAACCGCCTCTTCCCCAAGATCAAAGCGGAACTGCGGCAAAAGGATATCCCCTATCTGGAAGCCAATGGCAATATCTTCATCAAAACAAAAAACCTACTGCTATTCATCGATACACAAAAACCGGTAGAGACAGCAAAAACAAGAGGGAACCGCGCATTCACCAAAACGGGTTTGAAAGTGGTGTTCCATCTGCTGCAATACAAGGAAGCCATACAACTGCCGCAACGTGAATTGGCAGCCGAAACACAGGTAGCCCTGGGGAACATACCGTTGGTAATAGATGGTCTGCAGGAAACCGGATATCTGCTTCCCCTCAACAACAAGACCTATGTATGGGAAAACAGAAAAGCGCTGCTGGACAGGTGGATAGCGGATTACGCTGCCATCCTCCGGCCGAAACTGGTAAAAACACATTATACTTTTAAAGGAAACTGGCAGGAACTACAGCTTGACAACCGCAAAACGGTATGGGGAGGCGAACCTGCGGCAGATATATTAACTGATCACTTACGCCCCGAAAAGTTCCTGATCTATACCCGTGAAAGCCGCATGGAATTGATCAAAAACTATAAATTCATGCCGGATACACAGGGCAATATCGAAGTTCTGGAAATGTTCTGGCAGCACGATGGCACCCAAACCGCACCTCCCCTGTTGGTGTATACCGAGCTGATGCTGGAGGGCGGCAAACGCAACATAGAAACCGCAGTAAAAATGTATGATGCATACATCCGGCCAAACCTATAAAGAGCTAGCCATTCCCTATTTCAGGGAGACATTTGATATTATCGATGAAGTGATGCAGGCGGCGGGCATACCCTATTACCTGATCGGTGCAAACGCTTTCGCCCTCGAACTCCTGAAAACAGGAATTAAACCGGGCCGGGGTACAAAAGATATAGATTTTGCCGTCATGATAGCCGGCCGGAGGGAGTATGACCATATCACTTCTGCACTTGAAGCGAAAGGCTTTAACAAAGTGGCCGCACCCTGGACTTTTTATTCGTCTGCGTTCAGAGTAGCCATCGACGTATTACCCTTTGGTGAGATAACGGAGAACCACACAGACAATTTCCATGAGCGTCACACCGATCTGCATGTGTTAGGTTTGCGTGAAGTATTGGAAGATGCCGTACCGGTAAGCATAGAAGAAAAGATGGTCAATATACCCCCACTGCCCGGCATGGCCATTTTGAAACTCATCGCATGGAGTGACCGGCCCGAAGAAAGAGTGGATGATCTGTATGACCTGCTGAGGATCATACAACACTACTACGATCTGAAATGGGATGAAATAGTAGAGGTGCATTTCGACACACTGGA
>DAIRSC010000108.1:0-7550 GCA_036804585.1 Chitinophagaceae bacterium | reverse complement strand
GGCAATCATATCTATTCACAACAAACTGTCAACAAGCCAATCAAGCATCAATGACTTAAAAAATTCAGGAAGGTAAGAATATCCTTCTTCGTGAATTGGTGCAAAACCCCAATAATCGAATTCCTGTTATGCTGGCAAACTATGAGGATTTTTTAACCCTCACCTTCAATGAAGATCCTGTTGCATACAAAAAACGATTTCCACTCTTTAAACAACGTCTGAAGATTCTGGAATCATCCGATAAAAAATCGCCTTATCATTTATTTTGTAAAGGCATGTTGTATTTTCAATGGTTTGCCATTCAAAGTAAGTATGGTGATTTTTGGGATGCAGCCTGGGACTTTCGCAGTGCATACCTAATCTTTAAAGAATGTAAATCAGCTTTTCCGAATTTTCGACTGGCAGATCCTTTCATAGGAGCTCAACAGGCCATCATCAGTACGATCCCTTCCGGATATAAATGGATTAGTCAAATCCTGGGCTTGAAGGGTGATATGAAATCCGGGATGAATACCCTTAAACTATTCATCTATTCTAAAGAAACACTCTTTCAGGACGAAGCGCGATTATATTATATCTACCTTTAAAATAATCTCGTAAATGATCCTTCCGGTGCTCTCCTATTGATTCATAGTTTAAACCTTGATACGAAAAGTCATCTACTCAATGTTTTTGCTGCAGCCAATTTAGCGCTCAACAATAAAGATGCAGGAAGTGCCGAAAAAATTTTACTGGGTGCCAAAAGAGGGCCGGAGTACATGCCCTTTCCCATGCTCGATTTTGAATTGGCAGATGCAAAAATGAAAAGACTTGACATGTCGGCAATCCAATATTTTCAGGCCTTCATCAAAAATTATAAAGGCTACTTCTATATCAAGGATGCCCATATGAGTTTAGCCCTTTGCTACTATTTACTCAATCAAAACGACAAAGCAATGTGGTATAAAAAACGTATCGAACAAGTTGGAAATAGTGAATCGGATGCAGACAAACAAGCCCAAAAATTTTCAGTGCAAGGTTGGTTTCCAAATAATGAAGTTCTAAAAGCCCGACTGCTTGGCGATTGCTGCAATCATCTAAAAGCCCTGGAGGTATTGAATTATTTTGATCCGACACTGCTGACCAATGAGGCTGATCGACTGGAGTGGATGTATCGTTTAGGTCGCGCCTATGATGAGTTAAATCAAGACGCTGAAGCGATTCAATATTACAACAGGACCATTCGAAATGGAGAAAACTCAAGTACTTATTTCGCAGCAAGAGCAGCTTTACAAGCCGGTTATATTTTCGAAAAAAATGGTCAAAAAGCCAAGGCCCTCGAATATTTCAACAAAGTATTGGATATGGAAGATCATGAATTTAAAAACTCATTAGACCAACGAGCAAAAGCCGGAATCAATCGTCTAAAAGGTGGATAATTCCGGACGATAAGTGCAAACAACTGTCAGTATATTTGCCTCTGTGCTGAAACAATTGTGGATACAAAATTTTGCAATCATTGACGAATTGAGCATTCAGTTCGAACAGGGATTTACCGTAATCACCGGAGAAACAGGTGCCGGAAAATCTATTCTCCTGGGCGCTTTATCACTCATTTTATGATTACGCGCTGATTTGAGTTTGATTCCGGACACAAAAAAATAATGTATCATCGAAGGTCATTTTGATATTCAAACAAATCTTCGTGCCCATCACTTACTGGTCGAATTGGGATATGATGCAGAAAACGAAATCATTCTGCGAAGAGAATTAAGTTCAGCCGGTAAATCAAGGATTTTTCTGAATGATACACCTTCCAATCTGCAGCATATTCAACAACTGGCCTCATTGTTGATTGACCTTCACCGTCAATTTGATACCTTGGAAATGCGCGACCGCAGCCAACAGTTATGGTTACTGGATCAAATGCTTCCGGAACCCGGCATAAGAGCATCGTTTGAGGCCCATTATCAGGCATACCAATTGGCCCGACAAAATTATGAGCAGGTAAAAGCCGAAAATATCCGTTTAAAAAAAGAAATGGATTATGATCAGTTCTTGTTTGACGAATTAAACCAATTTCAGCCCAAACCCGAGGAATTGGAAGAGGCAGAAACGGAATTGATACGCCTGAATAGCAGCGAAAGCAGCAAAACAACTTATGCCCGAATTGTGCAATTACTGGATGAAAATGAACATCCGGTAAGTGCGATTATCAAACAATGTCGTCAATTACTGGATCAGGTTCCGGAATCGGAAATGATACAGGATTTGAAATCAAGGCTAAGTTCGGTGCAGATTGAAGTCAAGGATATCAGCGATGAAATCAACCACCTTCACAACCAAACACACTATGATCAGGAAGCTATTCAAATACTCACCGATCGTATCAATGAAGGGAATAGGCTGCTAAAAAAACATCATGTTCAGCGAACCAATGATTTAATTGAAATAGCTGCCGAACTTGAAAATAAAATTGCTAAAATCCGAACAGCCGATGAAAGAGAAATTGAATTGGCTAAATCCAGCGAAACACTGAGAATGACGATGGAAAAAAGCGCGGCTCAACTGTCAGCATATCGCTTGTCCATCATAACAGTCACAGAAAAACAAATCAACGAAAGACTCAAATTGGTTGGGATGCCGAATGCCCGCTTTCGAATTCATCATCAAATTCAGGATTATACTTCAGAGGGTATGGACTTCATCGAATTTCAATTAGATGCGAATAAAAGTCATCAGTAAACACCCATTTTCAAAGTAGCTTCAGGTGGTGAACTTAGCCGACTGATGCTTTGTATCAAGTCATTATTAGCCACTGGAAACGATTTACCCACCTTGTTGTTCGATGAAATCGATACGGGGATTAGTGGCGAAACAGCCATTCAAGTTGGTGACCTGTTAAAATCCTTATCTAAAAACCATCAGGTTATCAGCATTACCCATTTGCCACAAATTGCAGCCAAAGCTGATCAGCATTTGTTTATTTATAAAACTGAAAATGAGTTGGATCAAATACGTACCCGGGTAAGGGAGTTGGAAAAAATTGAACGAATCCGGGTTTTGGCTGAGATGATGGGAGGAAATAAATCGGATGAACAGACCAGAAAAATGGCGGAAAATTGGCTTTCTGGTAAATAGGGTTTGCTGATTGTCTCATAGGCGCTTCAAATTAAGGAAGCGTTGGAGGGGTCGTACTGTGGTAAAGCCCTTGGACGATGACGTGGAATTTGAAGATGCATGTGAGAAGTGAAAATGAGAAAAAACTGCAAGCTTATTGAGGTGATATGAAAAATTATTGTGCATCTAAATGAACGAAAATTACTCCATCATTTACTGGAATCAACTATTTTCAGGTTAATCAGCAAACCCTAAAAAAGCAATCCAGACAGTGAGACTGCTTAGCCCCAATGATTTAAATTATTGATTCAAACTTAATTGCTTCTGCATGACAACATGAGGTATGCCCACCTCTTCGAATTCATCACCCACTTCCTCAAATCCATTTCGGATATAAAAATTTTTAGCTGTTTGTCGAGCATGTAATAAAACCTGGGTATAATCATTCTGGATACAGAAATTATCGGCATATTTTAAAATTGTCGTGCCGATTCCTTTGCCTTGTAATGAAGTCTTGATGGCCATTTGACGATACTTAACGGTATCCTTATCTAATATCTTGATCATCAAACAACCCAAAATTTCTTCGTTCCGGATGGCCGCTACGACATACTGATTTTTGTCTTCCGATAAATCTTCATCAAACAAGTTCAAACCGAGGGGTTTGCGCAAAACATGGTTACGCAATTCCATAATCTGCGGATAATATTCCGTAGCGTAGTCAACTATCAGTAGCTCAAAATTCATAAGATTTATTGTAATGCGTCAAAGATAATTGAAGCAACCGATTTTACTTCAAGGATTGGATTGATTTCATTGAATGCCAATGGATGTGTATTGGTAGAAAAAACTTTTTGAATAATACCCTGCTCTGCGATTTTTTCCAACGCATGATTGGTAAACAGACCATGTGTGGTAATGGCATAGATTTGGTTAGCACCAGCTTCTCGATAAGCTTTTGCAGCATTCATGAGCGAGCCTCCGGTTCGAATCATATCATCATAAATGACAACCTGTTTATCCTGAACATCGGCATTGACTCCGGTGATTTGAGTTTCCGAGCCACTTAATCGCTGTTTATAAACGAAGGCAGAAGGAATTTGTAAATCCATAGCGAGCGATTCCACCCATTTCGCCCTACCCGCATCTGTTGCTGCTAATACACATCCCTTTGGAGCTAAATCTAAAATGATGGAAGCAATGAGTGGTTTGCAATATACATGAGCCACCCGAATATCCCGGTCGAAATAATAAGGAATCCCTTCGGAATGCAAATCCAGTAAAATAACTTTATTGGCCTCCTCACAGGGTGGAATAGACGAAAAAAGCAAGGCTCTGTTTTTGGCTTTTACAATTTCACCGGCATAAACTGCTCTTTCCATGGTGGCATAACCAAAGTACGGTATAATAATGGTTAAAGAAGCAGCACCTAGTTGTACCAATCCCTGAGCAATATCGTATAGTTCCATGGTATTGAGATCATCGATTGTTCCTCCAATCAGCAAACAATGTCGTTTATGAACATCACTTTCCACCCGATGATAACATTCTCCGTCCGGAAAATATTTTGACATGATAGAACCGGATTCCAAAGATTCGAAAAACAGCAATTCATCTTTTAAATACGAGTACGCCCGGGTAGAAAATAATATAGAATTTGACATGCAATAAAGGTAAGACCGATTATATTTCAGAAGATGTTCATTTTCATTTCGATTGGAATACTTACAGCAATTTCATCGATGAAATACAAAAATGGAAATCAAGATTTGAATTGTTTTTTGACAAAAGATCATTACAATCAGAGCATTTGACCTGCCGGGAATTAGCGTTTCTTACTTTCATCCTTGGCTTTTAAAGCGCCGAATCCGGGTTTTCATTTCATCGATCAAGGCGCAAAAAAACTAAAACGGAACACCCCTACCCTTGAGCCTTTTTCCATCCAAAAGAGCTTAAAAAAACATTCACAAGGTATTGTGGATAACTAATTCCTTAAAATGTGCTGAAACACCTGATTTTACTGAGTTTTATAGGAATATTTTTCTGTAGAAATATTGTCTGAACGATTCAAAAAAATTAACTTTGTGCATCTTCATATTTGGCTCCTTGAGGATCCAATTATTCGAAGAATCATCAATCACAAGTTATATTTATTATGTCATCAGAAAACGAACAATTACCTCAGCAACCGGGTTATGGGGCTGATAGTATTCAAGTATTGGAAGGATTGGAAGCCGTGCGTAAGCGCCCTGCCATGTATATCGGCGATATCAGTATAAAAGGTCTACATCATCTTGTATATGAAGTTGTTGATAATTCGATTGATGAGGCCTTGGCAGGATATTGTCAAAATATCACCGTAAGAATTTTGGAAGGCAATTCTATTTCTGTTGAAGATGATGGCCGGGGTATTCCTACAGCGATGCATACCAAAGAAAAAAGAAGTGCGCTCGAAGTGGTTATGACGGTTCTGCATGCCGGTGGTAAATTTGATAAAAATACTTACAAGGTTTCCGGTGGACTGCATGGAGTCGGGGTGAGTTGTGTAAATGCTTTGAGTAATTATTTACATGTTACTGTTCAGCGTGATGGAAAAATATATGAGCAGGAATATAGTTGTGGTGCACCAAAGTATCCCGTGAGAGAGATTGGTACAACGGATAAAACCGGAACCAAAGTTGTTTTTACACCGGACAATACCATATTTACCGTTAGTGAATACAATTATGAAATTTTAGCAGCTCGTTTAAGAGAACTATCTTACCTCAACAAAGGAATTCGTATTCATTTGATCGATGAAAGAGATAAAGAAGAAGATGGTCGTTTTATTCAGGATACTTTTTACTCTCAGGGTGGTATAAGTGAGTTTGTAATGATGCTCGACCGCAACGGTAAAAGAGATGGTTTGTTGGCCCAACCTATTTATGTTGAGGAAATGGAAGAAAATAGCCACGTGAGTATCGAGTTGGCCATGCTGTATAACAATTCCTATAGTGAAAATATCTTTTCATACGTTAATAATATCAATACCATTGAAGGTGGTACTCACGTTTCCGGTTTTCGCCGAGCCATCACACGGGTATTTAAATCATATGGTGATAAGAATAAATTATTCGAAAAAGCCAAGGTTGACATTACCGGTGATGATTTCCGGGAAGGATTAAGTGCAGTTATTTCTGTCAAAGTACCGGAACCCCAATTTGAAGGACAGACGAAAACAAAACTAGGAAACAGTGATGTAATGGGTATCGTTGATACGGCTGTTTCTAAAGTTTTGGACAGCTATTTGGAAGAACATCCCAAAGAAGCTAAAATAATTATTGATAAAGTCATTCTTGCAGCACAGGCAAGACATGCAGCTCGTAAGGCTCGTGAATTGGTTCAACGTAAAAATGTACTAACGGGAAGTGGATTGCCGGGAAAATTGGCCGATTGTTCAGACAATGACCCTGCTAAATGTGAACTCTACCTGGTGGAAGGGGATTCGGCAGGTGGAACAGCGAAACAAGGCCGTAACCGCCAGTTTCAGGCCATTTTGCCCTTGCGTGGTAAAATCCTGAATGTTGAAAAAGCCATGCCGCATAAAGTTTTTGAGAATGAGGAAATTCGAAATATTTTCACCGGTCTCGGAGTGACTATTGGTACCCCGGACGATGCAAAGGCACTCAATACCACGAAATTGCGCTACCATAAACTGATTATCATGACCGATGCGGACGTGGATGGATCGCATATCTCAACCTTGATTTTAACTTTCCTCTATCGTTATATGAAAGAATTGGTTGAGCAGGGATACGTCTACATTGCGCAGCCTCCGTTGTACTTGATTAAAAAAGGAAAAGAACAAGAGTATGCTTATAATGATGATCAGCGAAAAATTGTAATTGAACGCATTGCAGGTGGCAAAGAAGATAGTGTGCATATTCAACGGTATAAAGGTCTTGGAGAAATGAACGCTGAACAATTATGGGAAACAACCATGAATCCGGATACTCGTACCTTGAAACAAGTTACCATTGATAGTGCGGCAGAAGCAGAGCGGATTTTCTCGATGCTCATGGGTGAAGAAGTTCCACCTCGCCGGGAGTTATTGAGAAGCATGCCAAATATTGCAAAACTGGATATCTAAGCGTGATTTTGTTTTGTACGTATGCGTGAATCCCTAAACCAGCTCCGCTTCTAAATCATAATCGAAGGCCTTGATGATTTTTACCGAATAAAATTTCCCAATCTGTTATCGTTTATTTGTTTGAATGATGACTTCATTGTCAACCTCAACGCTATCAAATTCAGTTCGACCGATATAACGACCGGCTTCTTTTTTGTCGATCATTACTTTGAGCACGGCCCCTACTTTTTCCTGATTTTTTTCATAGGATAATTCTTGTTGCACCTCCAAATTTACCTGGCCTCTATATACCTTTTCTTCTAGACTCAAGGAGTCCAGTAAA
>DAIRSC010000107.1:0-7697 GCA_036804585.1 Chitinophagaceae bacterium | reverse complement strand
CAAAACACTGTTTTAAACGATCCACATGATTTTCGAATTCAAAAAAGCGATTGATATCTGTATCCACACTTACCGGTTCAGGTGTGTTTTCATGAATCATGCTAAACGACTGTCTTTTACGTTTGCTTAAACGCTTCAACCACAGATGTTTGGCAATTGCGGTCAGGTAAGTACTTAATTTACAGGAAAGTTCAAGTTGACCCCCTTTTGCTTTTTCGTACAAAATGGTCATACTATCCTGAAAAACATCGTAAGCATCATCCGTGGAACCATTCATCTTAAAAACCATTTTTTCGATGGTTTGATAAGTGTTTCGGTAGATATATTGGATTGCTTTTGAATCTCCAGAAGCCAAAGAACGAATTAACGCTTCATCACTCACGTCGAAGTCAGAATTGTTTGCCATTTATCCGATTATTACTCTTTGGTAACCCAAATGTCCGAAAAAAACTACAAAAAGATTACGCTTTAATCTTTTTTTGTGAAAAAGATCGAATGGGACGATTGGGAGGTCAAAAAAATTTTTTCGCAAAAAAAAGATTGAACAGCAGTAATTAAAATATTAAAATTAAAAAAATTTAAAAAAAATTTTAAAATATTGGGTTACCTAACTGTTGTGACGGGATAAATAAACAAAATTTTAAAAAATTATCAAAATGAAAAAATTAGTAAAAATCTCAATGTTCGCTTTGGCTTTAGGTTTCTTCGCTTCTTGCTCTGAATCTGCTGAAACTACAGAAACTCCAGCTGCTACAGAAACTCCAGCTGTTGAAACTCCAGCTGCTCCAGCTCCAGAAGCTGCTGCTCCTGCTGACACTGCTGCTGCTGCTGCTCCGGTAGAAGCTGCTGCTCCTGCTGCAACTACCGCTGATACTACAAAGCCCTAAAAAATTGTTTGGCAAAATGAAAAAACCGTCTGAAAAGGCGGTTTTTTCATTTTATTTTTGGCTAATTCCCCGAAATGATTACTTTTGCGCCCCGGAATTCAGCTATTTGAACATTCAAATATCCAAACTATAGTTGCTGAATATCCCAGGTTAAATTTTTAAACCAATACTATAAATATGAACAGCTACGAACTGATGGTCATTTTTACGCCGGTATTGTCAAACGACGAATACAAGGCTGAGGCCAAAAATCTCAAAAAGTTTATCACCGATATGGGTGGTGAAATTGTTGGAGAAGATGCATGGGGACTTCGTTCTTTTGCTTATCCGATTGACAAAAAAACAACAGGCTTATATTATGTAATGGAGTATAAAGCACCATCGAATGTGAATGCCCGTTTGCAAATTCAAATGAATCGTGATGAAAGCATCATGCGCTTTTTACTCACCTCATTGGATAAGCACGCGATTGCTTACAATGCCCGCAAACGCAGCGGAGAAGGCTCAGTAAAACCACAAACCGTTAACGAAAAAGAGGAAGCTTAATTATGGCAAAGTCAGATATCAAATACTTATCTACCAACCGGGTAGAGGTACGACAAAAGAAATATTGTCGATTCAAGAAAATGAACATTCATTACATCGATTATAAGGATCCTGAATTCCTGAAAAAGTTCCTGAACGAACAAGGAAAGATTCTCCCTCGCCGCATCACCGGCAACTCAATGAAATTTCAACGTAAAGTAGCCCAGGCTGTGAAAAAAGCACGTCAAATGGCCATTTTACCATTCGTCACTGACCTTTTAAAATAATACAACATGCAAGTAATTCTCGTTAAAGATATGGACAACCTCGGTTCTGCCAATGAGGTGGTAAACGTAAAACCCGGTTATGCACGCAATTTTCTGATTCCTCAGAAGTTCGCCATCGAGGCATCTCCTTCTAACTTAAAAGTGGTTGCGGAAAAAGATAAAGTAAAAGCGCGTAAAGAAGCTGCTTTATTAAATGAAATCAATAAGGTTGCAGAAGTATTGAAAACAGGTGCCGTGAAAGTAGGCGCTAAAACAGGTACTTCAGGCAAAATTTTTGGTTCAGTTACATCTATCCAAATTGCACGTGCAATTCGTGAGCAAAAAGGATATGAAATCGACCGGAAAAGAATCACCATTGTGGATGAAGTGAAAGAATTAGGAACTTATAAAGCTTCATTGGATTTTGGCAACAACAATTTGGTTGAAATGGAATTCGAAGTTGTTTCAGAATAATTATATTATCTAAAAAAATATATGTACCCCGAGCCCTTGAGGTTCGGGGTTTGTATTTATATTTACCAACCTATAGGCATTTTTTGACGTCCTGAATGATCAACGGATTTATACAACATCGAAAAAAATTTACTAATGTTCAAAAACATTTCTTCAATCTTGGTTTTATTGTGCATTTCAACGTGGATGAACGCACAGTATTGTTTCCCTACTTATTCCATCGCTTGTACCAGTTCGGACTATATTGAAAATTTCTCCACTACCGGAGGTGTTACCAATATTTCCAACTTGATGTCTGGTTGTAATGGGGGCTTGCCCAATAATTATATTCAGGTCAATCAAACCGTTGCTCAAATTCAAGGATTGAGTTTTAATTTTTCTGTTCAGGCCGGTGCAGCTTTTGGACAGGGACATCGCATTTGGATTGATTGGAATCAGGATTTGGATTTTGCAGATCCCGGTGAAGATGTTTATGTATCCCCTTCATCTGGTACCCAGGCCTACACAGGTACAATTACAGTTCCCGTTACTGCAGTGCCCGGGATCACCCGTATGCGTGTACTTTGCCGTTTTGCAACGGTTCCGGGTATTACCGATTATTGCGGAACCAATTTTTCTTTCGGAGAATGTGAAGATTATTATATGAACGTGATTCCATCTACTCCATGCTCCGGGCAACCTACCGCAGGTAGTGTAACCCCATCCAGTATGACGCTTTGTGCCGGACAAACGGCTAACTTGAGTTTGATTGGTGCAGTTTATCAGGGTAATATGACTTACCAATGGCAACAATCTACCAATGGTGGGGCAACTTGGGTCAATGCAGTTGGCGGAATTGGTTCAAATTCACCAGGGTTCCAAACTCCATCTTTGAATGCGACAATTATGTATCGTATGTATATGGTTTGTAATAATAGTAACCTCGCGGATACAACAGGACCAATGACGATTACGGTATCCGGCCCTTCGTATGCCACTTTACCTTATGTTCAGGATTTTGAAACATGGACCAATTTCTGTGGTAGTCAGGACGTCCCTAACGATTACCATTGGAGTAATAATCCGAATACTGGAAATAATTCCTGGAGAAGAAATGATGAAGGAAATACCGCAAACTGGTTGAGTAATACCTTTGGCATGTATTACCCTTCGGCCTCTTCAAATACTTATTCAGCCAGATTCCACTCATATTATACGAACCTCACTGGTGATTTAGATTTATTTATCGATTGTAGTCAGCAATTGGGTACTAAAACTATGTTCTTTGACTATATCAATGACAACAGTGCCGGATGGGGATTCGATTACCTTGAAGTTCTTTTGAGCACCAATGGAGGTATAAGTTTTACCACTTTGGGAACTTTTAATTCTTCTACAACTTGGCAAAATTTTTCATTACCGATTGTTTCCAACGATCCGAATACGGTCGTTCGTTTCAGAGGGCATGGTGATTTCCAATTTGATACCGATTTCGGCATTGACAATATCAATGTGTTGGCACCTTGTACCGGTACACCAAATGCCGGAAGTATTGCCAATATTCTGCCATGTGCCAACACACCCTTTAATTTAACCCTCACCGGAAATACGCTAGCCGGAGGTTTGAACTATATTTGGCAAAGTGCACCAACAGCTACCGGACCGTGGACGGCATTGGGAGTATCGGTTGGACCATCATATAATACACAAATCGGCACACCGACTTATTTCCGTTGTATTGTGGATTGCCCTTCTTCTGGTTTTTCAGATACCACAGCAGCTCTCTATGTTGATCTGGCTTCTTTCTATTATTGTTATTGTATTTCACAGGCATTGCCTCCTTCCTTTTATTTTCAAAACATTGGCAACGTGACCATTTTTGATGCACAAAATAGTGTGTTACTGAACAATGGGAATGCCGCGCCTTTGTTGAACAATGCAAGTCCGATTTATACTTATCAAACATTTGCTAATACCGTAGCTCCGGTCAATATTTACCGTGATTCTACTTATAGTTTGTTTCAAACAAGTATTGCCCAATCTTCATTCTTTTACAATGGTTATACGACTGTTTATATCGATTATAATCGTGACGGTGTATTTGATCCTACCAACGAAATGATCTTAGGTGGCGTAGTAAATCCGCCAACACAGCAAATGAGTGGTAACTTCACGGTACCAGCCAATGCGCAGTATGGTTTAACCGGTATGCGTTTGGTTTACCAAATATTTGGTTCTTCAACCAGTAATAATCCTTGCGGAACATATAGCTATGGTGAAACAGAGGATTATTTGGTTAATATCGCCTTGCCTCCATGTAATACACCTCCGGATGCCGGAATTGCTTTGATCAGTGACACAATCACCTGTCCGGGTTATTCAGTGTTTTTAATTGATACTACCCACGATGTGACCTATCAAAATTTGAGCTTTAATTGGCAGTTTTCGACCAACGGTATTACTTATGCTGATATTCCAGGTGCAACTGCAGATACCCTTACATTTACAGTGAATACAAATACCTGGTTCCGTTTCAGAACAACTTGTAATGGGACATCTGATGGGTATTCCAATGTTGTAAATGTGGTTATGTCACCGCCATTCGCTTGTTATGGATTTAGTCAGGCTATTGGTGGAAACAATGACTCCAGCGACGTTGGGGCCTTCATTATCGGTGATATCAGCAACAACAATAATATTTATGCATTTATTACAGGCGGCCCACATTTATTAAATCCGGCTTCTGTTAAGAAAAGAACAGATTACACCGCTGCCGGTACCATGGAATTGATTACAGATAGCCTGTATAAAATTTCGATTTATCATATCATGAAGAGCAGTAACCATGCAGACGCTCAGGTTTCAGTATTTATTGATTACAATAACAACCAACAATATGATTCTCCAAACGAAAGAGTGTTCACGGGCGTTGCTAATGTTAACAATTTCTATTTGAACGGAAGCTTCCAAACGCCGATAAGCCCTGCATTAAATGTAGCAACCGGTTTACGGGTGGTTTTAAATAATGATTTGTCACCGAATGGAGCATCAGATAACGGTGTTGGTACCTTTGTTTCTGGTGAAACGGAGGATTATTTGGTTAGATTCAAATTAAAACAATTGGTTTCTACCGATTTAGAAGAGGTGCAGATTCTTGATCAAATTGGTGTTTATCCTAACCCGACCAATGGTAAGGTTTTCGTTGGATTTTATCTCCATGAAAACCTCAATGTACAATTAACTATCTTATCAATTACCGGTGCGGTTCTTGAAAGCAGAACAATCAATGGTTTGAAAGGACAAGCAGTTGAGGAATTCAACATGGGCTCTTTTGCAAAAGGAACTTATCTCATTCGACTGCAAACTGAAAAGGGAAGCTATGTTCGGCGTATTGTAGTGGAATAACATCGATATTGACTATAAAAGAAAAAATGTCATCCATTTATTGATGACATTTTTTTTACAAAATACAGACCCTAAAAAAAATCAATAATTTTGTTTCTAAAGAAAATCAGTTCTATATTTGTCCGATATAGGCAAACTAAAATCAATTTCTATTAAAATTTCATTTATGGCAAGCAAAAAGTACATTTTATTAGCTGGGCTGGCCGCCTTGCTGACACAGGGCCTTCAAGCCCAAGAAAACAACAGCGGTATGTATCGTGGCGGAGGATATGACTTCGAAGATACTTCGTTGATTCCTACAAAAAGGATGCCTCAGCAAAGAGATTTCCTGAACAGTCAATATGACTTCCCGGCTAAGCCGCGTAACCAATGGGAGATCGGTCTTTCTGCCGGTCCATTGTTCGTTTCCGGTGACGTTCGTTCTAAAAACGTTTTTACTGCGAAAAATGCAATGAACACATTAGGTTGGGGTTTACACGTTCGTAAAGCCTGGGGTTATGTGATTTCCACACGTTTGCAGTTCATTCATGGTTCTGCATCCGGATTTAACTATCAGGGTTCAGAAGGTTATTATGGACATACAGCCAATCCTTGGTTCAAAGCAGGATATTGGAATCAGGACGTTTATTATAACTATAAAACAACGGTTAGCGATTTATCTTTTCAAATGGTTGCTGCCTTAAATAATCTCAAATTCCATAGAGCTCGTAATAAAATGAGTTTATATGCATTAGCCGGATTAGGCGGTATGTTGTACAATACAACAGTGGATATGAAAGATGCTTCTAACAATAATTACAACTTCAGCACGATTACAAATCCTAATCAAGGCAATAATATCTATGATAACCGTAAGGATATCAACAAGCAATTGAATAATTTGTTTGATGGAGATTATGAAACACCGGCTGAGCGTCATAATAACCGTAAATGGGTTGGAGATAATACCTTGCGTCCTACAGCAACTGCCGGTTTGGGTTTGCAGTTTCGTTTAGGTCGTCGCTTATCTTTAGGTGTTGAAACCCGTTGGATTTATACAAATGATGATTTGATCGATGGTCAAATGTGGCAAGAACGTCCTACATCGAACAATGGTACTATCGTTTCATCACAAATGACGCGTGACTTCGATAACGTAAATTATTCTTCAATTAGCCTGAATGTCCACTTAGGTGGTAAATCAGTTGATCCATTGTGGTGGATGAACCCATTGGATTATGGATACAACGAAATGAAGCGTCCTAAAGGTCCTGCAAGCAGCAAATGTGATAACGATGCAGATGGTGATGGTATCTCTGATTGTTTCGATCGTTGCCCGAACACACCGGGTGGTGTTTCTGTTGATTCTCATGGTTGTCCGTTTGATACGGATGGTGATGGTGTAGCTGACTACAAAGACAAGCAATTAATCACACCTACAGAGTGTCAACCAGTTGATGCAGATGGTGTTGGTAAATGCCCGGAACCAGAGTGTTGTAAAAACATAGGTTCAGGTCCTGTTGGATGTGCAAATATTCCAAACGGATCAATTGCCTTCACTGCAGGTTCTGCGAAATTAAATTCTTCTGCTATGAATCAATTGAACAATCTTGCCGGTTCAATGCGTTCAAATCCAAACTGTAAAGCAGTGATTATCGGAAACGGTAGCGGAAGCAAAATTGAGCAACAACGTTCATGGGATCGTGTAAACTCTGTAATCAACTACATGGTTGACAAACAGGGTATCGATCGTGAAAGATTTATCTTCCAATATGGTAACTCAGGTGATTCGAACTCTGTAGACTATCGTGCTGCAAGTTCCGGTGAAGAAGGCCCATCAAATACTCCGCCTCCATTCCCTAACTTGAGAAGAGATTAGTACTTTTTGCCAAACACAAATAATAAAGGTCCTGAGTAATCAGGGCCTTTTTGTTTTTCATCAACAAATACTACTCTTCGAGACCGTTGAAAACGATCAAAAAGAATTGGCTAAATCATTTGGCTTCAAATTTCTGCGTTACTTTGAATTTTAAAGATATCATGATCAACAAGATATCTCAGTACTTAGGGCTTGCTGATTATCTCATAGGCGCTTCACATTCAAGGAAGCGTTCGAGGGGTAGTACTTGTGGTACAGCCCTTGGACGATGACGCGGAATTTGAAGATGCATGTGAGAAGTGA
>DAIRSC010000106.1:0-7727 GCA_036804585.1 Chitinophagaceae bacterium | reverse complement strand
GTTGTATTGAATGACGCTGTCTCATAACAAGCAAGTGTTGGCATCGCTGGTTGTGATACTGTTACTATTGTCGATGTATTGATACTACCGCAGGAATTTGTTATTGTTACATAATACGTACCTGTAGCAGCTGTTGTAGCTGCTGTTATAGTCGGATTTTGATCCGTTGATGAGAAACCATTCGGCCCGTTCCAGCTATATGTAAATGGTGTGGTACCACTGGCTGCTGAGCAGGTCAGATTGAGATCAGTACCTGCACATATGGGGCTGTTACTTCCTACTGATGGGGAGGAAGGAGGTGAACATACGGTGAGAGCCCCACCACCAATATCACTGAAATGGGTATCATCTTGGTTGTTAGCATTTGATGAGGTGCTTCCGTAAGTAGTGCCGTCAGGCTGAGCCACACCGTCCAACGTGAGGGAATAACAAGTTGTAGGTTGGTAGAGCTCTGCTATGCCTCCGTTTAAAATACTCAGGTTGCAGGTCAGGGTTGTAGGTTGCAAGAAAGTCATCTTTGCTCCGGCGCCATCAATAGTCACCTGGCTGCTGGCCAAAGAAGCTGTGCATCCGTCGACTTCAGGGTCCAGACAAGAAATTTGAAGTTGACCATTACCCACCACGGTTGTGGTACCTGTATAGGTGTTATTACCCCTCAATTGCATATAAGCAAAAGTACCGGCGGTTGATGATCCAACAACCAGGTTCAGGTTTCCGGATATTGTCCCATAGCACTCACCAAGCGCCACACCACTTGGCGCCAGCGATAATGTGAGAGTAGACAGATTGACCGAACTATTGGTTACTACCGCATCGGAGAGATATTCCACCGTATTAGGAGCATGAAGGACTGCGATTGTTTCATTATATCCGTTCAGATCGAATGTAGCGCTACCTCCGTTTTCTAACCTTAGTTTGGCTGAATTCGGAAGACACTCATGTGCACCCAATCGAAGGGTTCCGGCAAAAATATAAGAAGTGCCGGCACCGGTGTAATTACTGGCACCTGTAAGCGTGAGTGTGCCGGTTCCATACTTATTGAATGCAACACCTGATCCAATAGACCCCGTGAAAATACCAGCGAAAGTCGTGCTTGTATTGTCGGAGCCAATGTTGAAACCACCTATAGTAGTACCGGTGGACGCTATTGTACCCGAACCGGTGAGAGAGCCGAAAGTCATCGATCTGGTCCCCCTGCTAAGAGTACCGTCTAAAGTCAGACTACCGTAAGAACCACTAGCAGGGAACGTACCTGAGGTGGGCAATGTCACTGTATGCCCGGTCAGTATAACGACATCATCACCTGCAGCGGGAACGCCAGAAGGCGACCAAGTGGCCGCTGTGGTCCAGCTCCCCGAGCCGGTAGAGGTTTTAAGAACCGCATACGCTGCCGAATTTCCCAGGAGCAGAAAGATCGCTACTAACAAGCAAGCGCTGAAGGACCTTTTAAAAGACCCTGACCGCTGGTACCGTTCAGTTAAGGGGCCGAACAACGCAAACAGGCTGCGGCCAAGCAGGGACCCACGTTTGCGGGCCACCACTGATTTTTGGATGGTGTAAATTGTATTCATATTTTTAAAGATTAACTGATTCTGTGTTATCGGAGTTGGTTTTTTCGACAAAGTATGATTTGACTATCTTCATATAGACTCCGGATGGATTTCCCTCATTTCTGTAATTTTCGAACCCCTTCCTTTCCGGTTTTTCTGAAGTCCGGGATTGGCCTTTAGATAAAAAACCACCAAAAACAACTAAGTTGATGGTGGTGTTACAATTATAATTCATATCTGCCTGTGTCGCGCAAGTCACTTGGTGACCACCGGCGGGTTTTAACGTAAACGCTGTAGTTTCGGCACACTCCGAATCGTTGTCAATATCTCTTGCTCTCAATCGCCAGTAACACCTCATCGGAGGAGCGCCATTGGCCTGATTAAAAAGCGCTGCAGGACGGAACGGAAAATTAGCGGCTACATCTTTTCCGGATTGGACGGCTTTCCAAGCCCCATGGATCCCTTTAGCTTCCCAAACGTACTCATAGCGGGCATCCTTCAGATTGTGCTTACTCGCATGAAATGATAAGCTGGATGTTGGAGCTTGAATGGCTTCCGGACGAATTCCCTTCCCAATGTCACAAAACTCATTTTGGTTGAAATCAGTAGCACGGGCAAAAATCTGCAATTTGGTTGATTGAGCTTCCATCTGCAAAGAACTCAATACGACGAAAAAGAATGCCGTCAAGCATTTACCGGTAATCGGTAACTTCTTATTTAGTCTGGCAAAAATTTTCAAATTCATATTTAACTCAATTTTACAGCAGAACTCCTTTCTTTTAAAACTCCATCAATTCGCCGGATTCGGGATGAAAGAAGTTTTTAGAATCGTCACCAACGTTACAACCACGTGCTTTTTGGAGCGTAGAGACATTTTTATTAGTCATTGAGATGATGTGATTCATTTTCAAAGGTTTACCTAATCAATAGACAAAAGTAATGCAAAAACTTAGATTTCAAAATGAAAAGTTAAAAACTTTAAAAGGTAACCTTTTCCTAATCCGGGTTCATGCCTATTAAAAAAGATGAAATTGCCCGAAATGGCTGAAAAAATTGAATTCCAAAACAAGATCAACGAATTTCATTTTTCATATATTTTATTTTTACTATTGTTTAAACAATTGAATGAATGCATGTTATTTTAACGCAGTTGTTCTAACAAACTTGATAAATGCAGAATCCTGAATATTGAAAACTTGCACCACATCCATTTCTTTCTGAAGAGAAAATTGAGTTGATTTTATGATCATCAATCTGTGTGATCGATTCTCATACAGATGGACTGAACCAATATCACCATTTAAAGTTCCTGTTGGATATATTGCCTACATCCACTACATTTGCGCTCTTTTTAATCATTTATTCACCTGTTTGTGAGGTTGAAGCTTTCAAAATCTAATTAGGCTTCCGAATCATAAACACAAAAACAAAACAATGTCAGAAACAACATTTTCTAACCAAAACCCGGCCACTGGTCAAGCTGGCGCTCACGACGAATTCGACTGGAGTGTTGACAAACGTAATTTATCAACTTACTCTTCATCCGATCGCGAGCAATTGGATCAACAATACGAACAAACATTCAAAACGGTCACCGACAATGAAATGGTCATGGGAACCATCGTGGGTCTCACCAAAACGGATGCCGTAGTGAACATCGGATATAAAAGCGATGGTTTAATTTCTCTCAATGAATTCCGCGATTTGCCAAATGTGCAAGTAGGTGATGAAGTTGAAGTATTGATTGTCGAAAAAGAAGACCGCGAAGGTGCCTTGCATCTGAGCCGCAAACAAGCCCGTCAGCAACGTGCATGGGAGCGTATCGTTGAAGTTTATAAAACCGGCGAAATCGTTACAGGTCACGTAACTTCTAAAACAAAAGGTGGTTTGATCGTTGATTTGTTTGGCATGGAAACTTTCTTGCCCGGTTCTCAAATCGATGTAAAACCCGTAACAGATTACGACCAGTTCGTGAACAAAACCATGGAATTTAAAGTGGTGAAGATCAACGAAGTCATTCGCAATGCCGTTGTCTCTCATAAAGCACTGATCGAAAGCGATATCGAAGCTCAACGTACCGAAATCATTTCAAAACTTGAAAAAGGTCAGGTATTGGAAGGAACTATCAAAAATGTGACCGACTTTGGTGCATTCATCGATTTGGGCGGCTTAGATGGTTTATTATATATCACCGATATCTCTTGGGGTCGTGTTAATCATCCAAGCGAAGTGTTAACCAATGGCCAGAAATTAAATGTAGCCGTATTGGATTTCGATGATGAGAAAAAACGTATTTCTTTAGGGCTGAAACAATTGACTCCTCATCCTTGGGATGCATTACCGGAAGGTATCCTGGAAGGCAACAAAGTGAAAGGTAAAGTAGTGAATATTGAAGATTATGGTGCATTTCTCGAAATCGAACCGGGTATCGAAGGTCTTGTACACGTTTCAGAAATTACCTGGAGCAATCAACCGATCAATGCCAAGGAATTCTTTAAAATGGGCGACGAACATGAAGCCATGATTGTTTCCATTGACAAGGATGAACGCAAAATGAGTTTGTCTATCAAAAAACTTAGCAAAGATCCTTGGGAAGAAATTGAAAACAAATTTGCCGTTGGTTCTCAACATTCCGGTTTGGTGAAAAACCTCACTCCTTATGGCGTATTCGTTGAACTGGAATCAGGCATCGGTGGTATGATACATATTTCCGACCTGAGCTGGGTAAAACGTTTTAACCACCCCAGCGATTTTACCAAAGTAGGTGAAAATCTGCAAGTGGTTGTTTTAGGTGTAGATAAAGAAACCAGAAAACTTTCTCTCGGTCACAAACAAATCGAAGAAGATCCTTGGAATACGTTCGAAACTGTGTTCCCCATCGGTTCAACGCATGATGGTGTGATGATTCGTAAAGAAGAAAAAGGTGGTATTATTCAATTACAATACGGCTTGGAGGCATTTGCACCTACCCGTCACCTGAAAAAACAAGATGAAAAAATGATTGCCGTTGACGAAACCAATCAGTTCATCATTCTGGAATTCGATCGCAACGAAAAACGAATCATGGTCTCACATGCAAAAGTTTGGGAACAAAATATCGAAGAAGAAAAAGAAGCCGCTCGTAAAGAAGCCGGTATCGAATCTGACAACACGAAGAAAGCCGTGAAGAATATCCAATCTAAAGTTGAAAAAGCAACTCTGGGAGATATTGGCGCACTGGCCGATTTGAAGAAAAAGATGGAAGGCAACGAAGATGCCTGATTCATTGATTAAATCTTAAAAAAGAGGTCCTGTATGGGGCCTCTTTTTTTATACTTGGGGCTTGCTGATGAACGTGAAAATAGTTGATTCCAGTACATGATGAAGTAATTTTCGTTCATTCAGATGCACAATCATTTTTCATATCACCTCAATAAGCTTGCAGTTTTTTTCTGATTTTCGCTGCTCACCCGCATCTTCAACTTCAGCGTCATCGTCCACGGGCCGTCCTGCACGTGCGGTACTATCCCATGAACGCTTCCTTGAATTTGAAGCGCCTCTGAGATAATTAACAAGTCCTAAAATAGTTGTTTTGCCCGACATGCCACAAAGATGCAGACTAATTCCCGACTCTACAAGGACCTCACCCGTGGGGTTCTCTTCTTCGTATGTGGCTTTCAGGTATTGACCATTTTTTCACCAACATTGCTATACCTTTGCGCCTTTCATGAAAGTTCTGATTCACTATTTATCCCGGTATAAGTCGCTGGTACTTGTATCTTTTTTATTAGCGAGCCTCAATACGGGTTTCTCTCTCTGCGACCCCATCGTTTATGGTTGGCTCATCGATCAGGTTAAAACAGCCATAGATATTACCCCCCGACAAATTGCAGAGCACGATTATTTGTGGATGGTTATGACCTATATTCTGGGTTTAATTGGTGTTGCGATGGCTTCCCGTATCGCGAAGGCATTTCAGGATTATACCGTGAATTCAGTCATTCAGAAATTTGGTGCTGATGTTTATACAGATGGGCTCAAACAAGCCCTGCAATTGCCTTATCAGCAATTCGAAGATCAACGTAGTGGTGAAACACTGGCTGTATTGGAAAAGGTGCGCACGGATAGTGAGAAGTTCATGATGTTATTTGTGAATGTAGTTTTTTCCTCCTTCGTGAGCATTGTTTTTGTAATCGTGGCAGCTGCCATTATCTTCCCCCCTATTATTTTGGTATATACCATAGGTGCTGTTCTTCTCTCTCTTTTGATGGGCGTTTTGAGTAAAAAAATCAAACTCATTCAACGAAGTATTCTGAAAGAAACCACCGCTTTGGCAGGCGCAACCACTGAAAGTTTACGAAATATTGAACTCATTCGTAGTCTGGGATTAACAGCTCAGGAAATTCGCCGTTTAAATCTTTCTACCTTTAAAATCCTGAAACTGGAATTGAAAAAAGTAAAGAGCATCCGTGCCTTAAACTTTATTCAAGGTACTTCGGTAAATTTTTTGCGCCAATGTATTGTGTTTACTTTGTTCTATATTTTGTTTCATAACTACATCACCCTCGGACAAGTTTTTACTTTTCAATTTTTTTCCTTTTTTATATTTGCTCCCTTGCAGGAATTAGGCAATGTCATTTTGGCTTATCGGGAAGCTGAATCATCGCTCGAAAAATTCGACAAATTGATGAATGCACCGATTGAACCTCGTCCGGAAAATCCGGTTACCATAAAGGACATTGAGTTATTACAGTTCGATCAGGTTTCTTTTAAACATCAATCTGCCAAACAACATGCCCTCCACCAAATCAGTTTTGAAGTAAAAAAAGGAGAAACTATTGCATTTGTCGGCCCATCCGGTTCCGGCAAAACCACCCTTGTTAAATTGCTCGTTGGTTTGTATCGCCCCGCTGAAGGTGCTGTGTATTACAACGGAATCAGTTCCCGCGATTTAGATATTGAAGGTTTCCGTGCACAAATTGGTTTTGTTACCCAGGACACACAACTTTTCTCAGGCAGTATTCGTGAAAATCTCGCCTTTGTTTACCCGGGAGCCAGCGAAACCGATATGAAGAATGCCCTCCTAAAAGCCTCTGCTCACAATCTCCTCAACAGAGCCGAAAATGGCCTGGACACAGTGATTGGTGAAGGTGGCATGAAAATATCCGGTGGCGAAAAACAACGCTTATCGATTGCGAGAGCCCTTTTGCGTCAGCCACGTTTGTTGGTTTTTGATGAAGCAACCTCAGCCCTGGATTCATTGACTGAAGAAGCTATTACACAAACCGTGAAAGAAATTTCTAACAACAAAGAACAAATCAATATCCTCATTGCACACCGTTTGTCGACCATCATGCATGCCGACCGGATTTACGTTTTAGAGCGCGGTAAAATTGTTGAAACAGGTGCTCATCAGCAACTTGTGGATGAAAAAGGACTTTATTATGCCATGTGGCGCCAGCAAATCGGTGAGCGTCAATTGGAAACTTCAGAAAATGAATACCATGAACAAAACGGAAAAAGCACCTAACCGGATGCTCAGTATGTTGCAGATGAAATGTCCGAATTGCCACAAAGGACCGCTATACAAAAATAAAAGTGTGTGGCCTCTCAATAAAATGATGGATATGCCGGAGACTTGTCCGGTTTGCGGACAGAAATATGAACTTGAGGTTGGTTTTTGGTATGGAACCGGCTATGTTAGTTATGCCATGAGTGTCGCACTCATTGCTACTTTGGCTATTGCCTATGCATTTTTAGTGGGGTTCTCCCGAAAAGATAATTCAATTTTTATTTTCATTGGTGTTATGGTGGGTACCTTAATCATTATGCAACCATGGATTATGCGTTATTCAAGAGTGCTTTATATTTATGTATTCGTCAAATATGGTCGAGGTCAAACGCTGAAAAGCAGTGAATAATTCATGACTTCCACCTTCTAAAGTCCGTCAATAACAGCGTTTTTTATTTTTTTAGGAAGCCGGCCACACCACAAAGATCATTCATGCGTTCAGAAAATAAAACCATGGCTGAAATCACACTCAAATCCGGAAAAAAAACAATGCCCCGCATCGACCTGACACCTTTGGTAAGGGCTGCTGTTTAATGTGAAAGTATTTGATATCAGTACATTCAGGGGAGAACTTCGATTTTTTAAATGCACGGCAATTTGTTAAAACACTTCAATAAGCATGCAGT
>DAIRSC010000105.1:0-7814 GCA_036804585.1 Chitinophagaceae bacterium | reverse complement strand
TTTGAAATTTCTTAAATTCATAAACAACGCTCCGGCCGGCAGCGCTGCCGGCCATTTTAATAAGCCATTACGACTAATGGTATCGGACAACTTCAATGAGGATCAAGTATCCCCAAATATCGAGTAGGCTTTTAGCTCATTCCAAAAAATAAGCACCAATTCCGAAATCTTCATGACCAAAAAATAATCAAAGCGTTATTTTATGCCTTTGCTCCCTTATTCAGTTTGGCCGTCAGCATGCAAAATTTCCGTTTATAAATTTTATCAGTTACATTGCACACGATAAGTAAGCCTATGCAATACGAAATCAAACAATCCGGGAAGTTTAAGTACGTTAAGGAAGGAAGTGGTCAGAGTCTGGTACTGCTGCATGGTTTGTTCGGAGCACTCAGCAACTTTAAAGATTTAATTGACCATTTTAAGGAAAAATATACGGTTTATATTCCGATGTTGCCTTTGTATGATTTAACCAATCTGGATACCTCGGTGTCAGGGTTAGCGAAACATGTGGCACGTTTTATCGAACATAAGGGTTTGCAGGATGTGCACCTTTTGGGAAATTCGCTCGGCGGGCACATTGCCTTGGTTTATGCCCTCAAACATCCCGAAAAGGTTAAATCAATTACCCTTACCGGAAGTTCAGGGTTGTTTGAAAATGGCATGGGTGAAACCTATCCGAAACGTGGCGACAAAGACTATATTCGTAAGAAGGTTGAATTAACTTTTTATGACCCCAACTCTGCAACCTCTGAGTTGGTTGATGAAGTGTATAATATCGTCAATAACCGCCTTAAGGCAGTTAAAATAATTTATCTCGCTAAGTCGGCCATTCGTCATCATTTGGGTGAAGAACTTCAGAATATCAAACAACCGGTTTGCCTAATCTGGGGGAAGAATGATACGATTACACCGCCAATGGTTGCGCATGAATTTAAAAAATTATTGCCTAATTCAGAATTACATTGGATTGATAAATGTGGTCATGCGCCCATGATGGAAGTTCCCAAGGAATTTAATCAACTGTTGAGTGAATTTCTATCAAAACATTAAAATTCCAATGCCATTCTATCCTAAAACAGCTCCTTACTCGTTATTCGTATATGAACTGTAAATACCTGATCAGCAATCATTTGCCAGCTTTATCGCTGGACGATAACGGTGAAAAGGCCTTGAGTCTGATGAATGAATATCGGGTATTTCATTTACCCCTGGTTCAGAAAAATAATTATATCGCACTGATCTCTGAAGATGACTTACTGGATTGGGACACCCCTGAAGAACCCTTATCCTTTGCTGAATTTGTGAATTTTCGCCCAGCTGTCTTCGAGTTCATGCATCCGTATGAAGCCATGAAAGTCGGGCATCAATATAATTTGTCCACATTGCCGGTGGTTGATAAAAGCAACCACTATCTGGGATGCATCACGATGGAAGGATTATTCTCTTATTTCACCGACAATAATGCCATCCTTGAACCGGGCGCCATTTTAGTGATCGAATTGGAACAACGTAACTATAGCCTATCCGAAATCGCCCGAATCTGCGAAAGTAATGATTTGGCTATCTTGTCCTCATTTGTAAAAACAATTGAAAATACCGATCAGCTTCAAATTACGATTAAAGTAAACAAAACCGATATCCAGTCCTTGGTTGCTACCTTTGAACGATTTAATTATCAGATTGTTGAAACATATGCCGCCGAAAATCATCAGGAAAACCTGCAACAGAATTACGACCTGCTGATGCACTATATTGGCATTTAGAATTCTCTAAAGGTAGTAAGGCCTCTAATTAGGGTCTGCTGATTAACGTGAAAATAGTTGATTCCAGTAAATGATGGAGTAATTTTCGTTCATTTAGATGCACAATAATTTTTCATATCACCTCAATAAGCTTGCAGTTTTTTTCTGATTTTCACTGCTCACATGCATCTTCAAATTCAAGGAAGCGTTCGAGGGATAGTACTGTGGTACAGCCCTTGGACGATGACACCAAAGTTGAGGGTGGCAGTGAGATAATCAGCAGCCCCCAATTATAGAAATCGCTTTGATTAGACAAAAAAAGAAAGCTTATGCTTTCTTTTCATTTGCTTTGCTTCGAACAGCACGCGGACGATGTTTTCCAAAAGAACCTTTGAAAATTTTTCCGCGCTTTGTTTTTTTGTCGCCTCTTCCCATAAAAAATAATTTAAGGTTGCGAATATACAGTATTTTCCTCAGGAAATCCGCACTTGATTCACCGGCTTACTATCAGGTCGGAATGACACCCAGCTCTTTGCCTACTTTGGTAAATGCCGCAATGGCCAGATCGAGATCCTCACGTTCGTGTGCAGCACTGATTTGAACCCGGATACGTGCATTGCCTTTGGCGACTACCGGATAGAAAAATCCAATCACATAAATGCCTTCTTCGAGCATGCGGGCAGCTAGTTTTTGGGCAAGAACTGCATCATATAACATAATAGGCACAATTGGATGAATACCGGGTTTGATGTCAAAACCTGCTGCCTGAATTTTTTCACGGAAATACAATGTATTTTGTTCCAATTTATCTCGCAAAGCGGTTGTCTCGCTTAGCATATCAAGAATAGCAATAGAGGCTCCTACAACTGCAGGTGCAAGGGTATTGGAAAACAAATAAGGACGACTTTTTTGACGCAGCATTTCTATTACTTCTTTTTTACCACTGGTAAATCCGCCACTGGCACCACCAAGGGCCTTACCCAAGGTACCGGTAATAATATCTACCCGATCCATCACACCGCATAATTCGTGTACCCCCCTTCCTGTCTTACCTATGAATCCACTGGAATGGCATTCATCAATCATCACAATGGCATCGTACTGATCAGCCAGGTTGCAGATTTTATCTAATTGAGCAATAGTACCATCCATACTAAATACGCTATCGGTAGCAATCATACGACTACGGCAATGCTGAGTGGCCTTTAGTTTTTCTTCCAAATCTGCTAAATCATTGTGTTTATAACGATGTCGTTCTGCCTTGCACAATCTGACACCATCAATAATAGAAGCATGATTTAATTCGTCAGAAATAATCGCATCCTGTTCGTTCAACAATGGCTCAAAAACGCCCCCATTGGCATCAAAAGCAGCGCAATACAAGATGGTATCTTCGGTACCTAAAAAGTCTGACAACTTTGCTTCCAATTCTTTATGAATATCCTGTGTTCCGCAGATAAAACGAACACTACTCAAACCATATCCACGGTTATTGATAGACTGGTGGGCTGCTTCGATGGTTTTTGGGTGTGAAGACAATCCCAGGTAATTATTGGCGCAGAAATTGAGAACCGGTTTACCATTCGCGATGATATGGGAGCCTTGTTCGGAGCTGATAATTCTTTCTTGCTTGAACAAACCTGCTTCACGGATTTCTGATAATTCCTGTTGTAAACGTTGTACGAGTTTCTGATTCATAGTGCCAAAGTTAATATGAGCGCGCTGCAATGCCTTGAAATTTTCGTGGAAATTCAACAGTACCCATAAAAACGAGGGGCAATGGGTTTTAATCCAAAATGATACAGAAATAAGATAAAATCTGAGCGTGGAAAGTTTTGATAAACCGATTTTTTTAGGCTATTCCTTCAGCGTATCAATTCGATTGATTGAATAAACTTTAGGAATTGAATCCTCTGACTGCCATTCCGGGATATGCAAAATACCCGGGCTTGATTCTGGTATTAGGCGACCAAATTGCTCTGAAAGTTGTAAGGCGTCAGCTCCGGCACCTGTGGCCCAATGAAGCATATTCTCTATGGATACCTCCGGATAATGAGCATGTAGCAATTGAATTTCAGATAAAATGTTCAAGGAATCATTAGAGGCTAAACTATCAGTTCCCAGCACGATATTTGCACCGGCCCTGATCAAAGGTCGAGGATCAGCCACCCGTTGTTCGATATACCGATTTGCTTTTGGGCACAAACACCAAAACACGTTTTGAGATGAATGTTGAACGAGATGAATATCCTCTGCTGAAGTAAAGGTGTTGTGTACCAAAATGATTTGCTGTTTTCGATTGAGTTTAGACCAAAACCATTGAAGGGAGGTATTGGCTTGTGCTGGTAAATCGTTCAATCCAAATTGTTGTAAAAACGACACAAATTCACCCTCACCTTTTGCAAACAATTCATTTTCTGCCAAACACTCCTGATTATGAATGGTACTGATTGATGAAGCGTGCTGATTAATTTTTTCAAAAAGGGCTGATGAAACCGAATAAGGCGCATGAGGCACAGGGAATACCATCAGACCGGCTTCCCGGAAAGTGTCTGACAAAGTCAGCGCGTGATTAAATCGGCTTTCTGCATTGGAATCTATAACACCGAATGTTTCTGCGAAATTGATGTACTGAATATTTTTCTTTAACTTTTGCGTCAGAGTGTTCGGGGTATTACAAATATCTCCAACTGCTACAATACCTGCTTGAATCATTTCGGCTTCTGCTTTTTCAATAGCACTTAAAATCTGATTTTCGTCTCTGCTATCACGATACAAAGCATTGATATGATTTAAAAAAGAAATCAGCCCATGTCCGGTAGGTATTCGATTTTTTAGATACGACAACTCGAGGTGGCAGTGAACATTGATCATTCCCGGCATGATTAAGCCGGGGAGCACATTTGTTTCAAAAGGTATGTGATCAAACACCGCTTTCAATACACCCGCATCATTGATCAGAATGCTACTTCCGGGCGGCAGAAATTGATTTCCATCAAAAATAAAATCGGAGGTAAAAACAGGCATAAGATGTTTCGTTTTGTAAAGATAGGGCCTACAAAAAAACCACCTCCGAAGAAGTGGCCTTTTAGAATAAAATCTATGAAAAAATTAGTGGCGTACAGTTACTTTTTGAGTCAGAGAACCTTCATTGGTTTTCAGGGTCAAAATATAAACGCCATCAGCCATTGTTGTTGTAGGAATAACCAAACCTTGGTTGCCGTTTAACTTGTTTAATTGTTGGCTGTAAACTGTTTTTCCCGTAATATCAACCAAAGAAACAATCACATCGCTTGTTTGATTCAAAGTGAAATCAACATTCAAGAAATTGGCGCTAGGATTTGGATAAACTTTCAGGCTTTCATTAGAAACGATGTCGTTTATACCGTTTGGAACTAAACCAACCCATTTACCGTTTTGAACTTCACCATTTGAAGCACAAATCAACAATACATTCGCACGAGACTTCCATGGGCGGAAATTCGCGGGCATCGTCCAATTAAACGTATAAGAATAAGTAGATCCGGCAGTCATTGCAGCAGGTAAACTTCCAGACACACCATTAAAACCACCAACGATGTCACGAGCAACATGATCATAAACCATTTTGTTGGCAGGAACCGGATTTGCTTCATTATCCCAATTAAAACCAGCACCCACTAAACTTGGCGCAGCAGCACCTGAATAAAAATTTGCCTGGGCCCAGTCAGCAGTTGTTCCATACATATCGTCTTCGGTAATCACCAAAGCCAACCGATAATCATAGGATGCTTTTGTATTCACCGCCATTTTCACATCAGCTTTTATAGAAAGGTTATTGCCGCTGATAGCTGGTGTTCCGATCGTGATATCACCTGTAGAGAAATCACTTTTATGTGCGTCATAAGCAGTAAAGAATTCAGAAGGATCTGCTTCCACTTTACGTCCAACTAAACCAGAAGGATATCCACCAATCAATGGTCCCATTCCACCATCATAAGCTGCAACAGTCATTGGGTCATTATTATGCACGGCTATAGTTACCGCTTCAGGATGAATTTTGTGAATAGAATCCATGTATACTGTGCCACGAGGACACCATCCGCACCAAGTACCTGTTGCTTCTTCGATTACGACAACCGGAGACGGTGTAAAGGTTGCAGCACCAAATTCAGAACTGGTTGAATCGTTCAGATGGTTAGCATCTCCACCTACTTCTGCCCACATTTTGATAGGTTTAATTCCGGTAGAAGCCATATTGTAATTGAGTGAGAAAACATGGGTTCCGTATGGCAATACACTTGCCGTTTGTGGATAAGATTGTGTGGTTGAACCGTCGTTAATTTTTACAGTATAACTTGTTACTGTGGTTGAACCCTGATTCTGGAATAAACCCTGAACAGCGACCGGACTACCAACTGTTGCAAATGAACGGTAAGAAGCGATAGAAGGTGTCATATCTAATAGGGCACCATCATTTGCCGGCAATACTTTGATTTGAACATTATCCAGGAATAACAAGTATTTATCGTTACTGTTATTGATGAATGCAATGTAAATTGATTGACCAGTATAACTCGATAAATTCACAGCTTTTGTTGCCCATACCTGACCTTCAGCAGCAACAGTATAAACCGGAGCAGCAGTGAAATCGGTGTAATTATTACCTGTTGTAGAAATTCTTACTTCATAACCATCAGCGAATTGACCATCCGGCGCAACGGCATCAAATAATAACCATGAACCAGGTGTAGGAGTAACTTGAGGTGTAATCAACCAATCGTTGGAAGTTGACTGGGTGGTGTACCAAGAAGTACTTACGGCATAACCATTGGTTGAACCGGCAGGTTTACGGGAAACCCAGGCATTGGTACCGAAATTGTACGAACTTAAACTAGAATTTACGGTCAGGTTATCTCCGTTGTACTGAGACCAGCCCGCAGGTAAGCTTGGGGCAGTAACAGCGTCAAAATTTTCTGACCAGATCACCTGGGCATTGGCGCTTCCTATTCCAAAGGCAGCCAGCGCAAGAAGTAATAATTTTTTCATTGAAAGATCTTTTTTAGAATGCAAATTTACGTATTTCGGCGTTACCAATCTTAATTTAACATAAAATAAGGTCAAATCTATGAATTCGGCAGTATATTGCAGCTTGTTCTGCATTTCAATTTATTGACTTGCACTACATTTGCTTCAGATTTTAAACTGATATTAAAATGAAAAAATTACTATTCTTATTAACCCTTACTGCTACGGGATTAATTTCTCAGGCTCAGGTTGACATCAAACATGACACGGTATGGTACAAAGGTTTCCCTAAGGATAATGTTTTACACTCTTTAAAAGATACCATCACCAATAATACGTCGTCCCCTGTAACTATCATCTGGAACAAATCTGATGACAGTCTTCTACCCGGGTGGACTATTTTAGGTTTGTGTGATCCTGGTGCTTGTCATCAAAACAGTTTAGATCCTCATAACGCTACTCTCAATCCTGGTGAATCAGGTGTTTGGTATGTTGATATGAAAGCAGCTACAACTGCACAAGATGGTACTTCATGGGTAACTATTTCAACTAACTATGGTGACATGGTATATATGTTCCAAACATGGCCAACATCTGTTAAAGATTTTGACTACAATAACCTCGTGCATATCTATCCGAATCCGGCTACCGATAAAATTACGATTGCATTGACTGACAAACGCATTGCCAGTGTTCAGGTTGTAAATGTTATAGGTCGTAAAATGGCTCGTTTTGAAGTAGATCCTAGTCGTGATAATATCTTAACTTATAACTTGGATCATGTTGCAAATGGTGTTTATCTCCTTCAGTTCAGTGATTCCAAAGGAAAAATTCTTGGTGTACGTCGGGTAACGAAAAACTAATTCAAACTCATTTCATAAAGAGGCTTCCAATTGGGAGTCTTTTTTTTTAACGAATCCTGCCGATTTATATTGCAAAAGTATTGCTCCCAACTTCGATTCATCGTACCCATCGCAATGATCTCATATGCAAAAAGGGATTTATAGTGAATTGAGACCATTGCAAAAGTCATTTGGCAAAAAAGTTCAAGGCTTTTTGAATTTT
>DAIRSC010000104.1:0-7833 GCA_036804585.1 Chitinophagaceae bacterium | reverse complement strand
ATCGCTGCGCCAGGAAATTTTGCAGCAAAGTTTATCTTACTTAAGAATCCATCTTCCCCATTTGGGCGAATTTAAATGTGTTCCTATCCTGCATGCCCTTTTAAGGAGATGAGTTTATCGGGTGTTTGATTTAAATCCAAATTAAGCGAGTGCATTCCAGGCCAAAATACCCCCGGCTAAATTCACTGTATGCTTAAATCCCAAACTCTCCAACATCATGCAAGCCTGCATACTGCGCATACCACTTCGGCAATGAATGATCAACTCTTGGTCTCGCCAATCTTCAATTTCATCAATTTGCCCGGCCATAATTTGTCCTAAAGGAATGAGTTTTGCACCCATATTTGTTTCCTCGTATTCATGTGGCTCACGTACATCCAGAATATGAAGTTGTTCGCCTTGATTTAATCGTTGTTTGAGCTCTTCTGCAGTGATTGTTTGCATATTAAGGTCGTTTTACAATTTTTTGTTTTTGTACCCGGCCTTCATCATTTTCTAAATACAAAATATAGGCGCCCGGTATCAGATGGTTGAAAGAAATACGTTCTTGATTGAGACGGCCCTTTTGAACGCACTGCCCACTTAAGTTATATAACTCGTAGGCATTATTCCGGGTCATCCCTTTGATATGAATTTCGTTTTGAAACGGATTTGGATAACACCAACTCAGTGATGTTTCCTCTGCCCAGTCATCCACCTGCGATGGATTAAATACCTGCCCAACCAGTGGTCGCATCATCACAGTTCCTTGCGCACCCGAAGCATACCAGGTCCCATCCACATTGTAAAAGAGATATTGTAAATTGGCATTTGTATTGACATCTAAGCCATAATAAATACTATCACTCCCAAAATTGGCCGGTTGGGTAATGCCGATGTAATAATTCCCTGCTTCTAAAGCCAGGGGTTGATTAAAAGCATAAGTTGTAAATCCATTGATATCCGGTTCGTACATCACCTGATACAAATCCTGTTGACGTAAAATAGTATCTGCACTGCTCAAATCACCCAGATGTTTGTACACAACTATTGAAAAATATTTGTTGGCAGCCGATGGCACTTGTGAACCAAAATGAATGGCTAAACCACGAAGGGTATCTGCTACATTTAATTTAAATTTCAGAGCGGTCTTCGAAGGATAATTCAGGGCCGGGTAAAGAAAATAGGATTTTTCAGCGCTACCATCATCGTAGGCGAAATAATTATCAAAAACCGTTTCACGCACAATAGTATCGTTGCGTTTGACATCCGTCGGACCGATGGAATTAAAATAATATTTATTTCGGATCTTTACCTGACTGTACGGACCCGGAGCAGTATAGTTTATTGGATAACTGGGTATACTTAATCCCAATACTGTTTGTGGCGTTACCACTGCAGAAGGCAATGCTCCGGAATTGATCAATGTACCTGAATTTACTTCTCTCGCCTCATGGGTTAATTGCATATTTTGAGGGGTATAGTAATGATTCCGAATTTGCAAATCCTGACCTGTAGAAAGTTCGGCACTGGCATTCACCGTAAAATGTCGGTAAGGCATGCTCGTGTATGGCTTGAGTATGGAACTTGGTTCAAGTGTAAAACACAAATCATTCACCAGCGTATCAGAAGGATTTCGTCCTGCATCTAATTTCACATAATCAATATGCCAGGTATCATCGTTGATATTGGGCGAAGCTATATTCACAAAACGAAATTGAAAAGTATTGTGCAAATATTGTGTATCACTCACGGACAATATCACTGTTTTCATGGGTTGATAATTGGTGCCTCTTTGTTCCCATACCTTGAACCAATTTCCTAGATTATTTTTAAAATAGAGGAGCAAACTATCGGAAGTTTCCGGTGCGAACCCCAATCCTTGTGGTTGATAAAAGAAACTTAGGAAAATTTGGCTTTGGGTGTTATACGTCGATAAATCAATGGGTTGACACGTAAGGCTGTCTGCCAATTTAATCGAAAATTGATCGTTTACATAAGGACGGCCAAATTGGTTTAGCGCATCCAAAGTAGCTACGCCCCGACTAACAGTGGCATCAGTCATGCTATTATTGATATACGCCTGCTGATCGGTCCACAAACTTGGATCAGGATAAGGCCCCGGATAGGAAAAATCATCAAAAAAGGGCAGGGTGGACCTCTTTTTTTTGAACAAAGTACTTTTTTGTTCTTTCAATCCCACCTGCGATTGGAGTGGCCGCACAAACTCCTGCGCCCGGCCGGATTCCATCCGAAAGGCCAACTGACATAATAGGTATAATTTGATGATAAAGTGCTTCACTTATTCGTATTCGTTTTTATACTGATCGTCAGATTTGTTCACCGGTGCCTGGGTTGGAGTCTTTTTGGGAACCGTACTATTAGGTTTAAGTGGATCTGCCGGCTTTTTAGGCACTGTTCCTATGGATTTATCTTTAACGGGTGTAACGGCATTTTTAATATCTGTTTCCGAAACTTTTTGATTTGTTTTTCGCGCATTGGAAGGAACATTCATGCCCGGTATCTTCCGACGGTTCGTGTCTTTTTTAGCATTAGTCACCGGAATAAACTCATCTGGCTGCAATTCGGAACTATCCTCATCGCCAATTAATTTTCTTGACCCGGGTTGATTTTTATCTAAAATTTCTTTCGATGGATTTTGCATGATCCGTAAGTCCATCAAATCGCCCACTAATATGGTATTTTTAAAATCCAACTCATTAATCGCTTCCGGTGTTTGCTGATAAATTACAGCGTTTGCAGTATCCGTAATTGTACCATCCCAAATTGGATTCGCCGTTAAACCCAATGATTGGATAATCGCCATTGCATCAGTATAGTTGGATCCAATCAGATTAGGTACTTCTTTTTCTTCCGATAAAATATCACCAACCACCAAATCAATGCGGCTCCCACAAGGAATCATCGTTCCGGGTGTCACTCTTTTTCCATTCATCCATTGTTCCAAAACCGATCCTGCAGCTACATCCGGTCGGTAAGTGGTATCACCCATCACCAAGCGGTAACTTTGCATGGTCAGTAATGCGTTACGAAACGAAAGATTTACCAAATTCGGCATGGTAATCTTGGGAATTGAGCGGCGGTTAACGGTTAAAAATATTGTTCTGCCAACCTTTACAGTAGCGCCTTCCATAGGTTCCTGAAACAGCACCTCCAAGGGATCTTCGTAGGATTGATAGGTTGAATCAATCGAAACTCTAAATCCTTTTTTTTCCAAAATTCGGATAGCCTCTTTCATTTTCTTACCGGTCAACTTCGGCACCTTGGTTTCCTGACCATGTTTGGTGAGAAAATTCAGGGAATTAAAGAATACAAATAACAGTCCGGTTACAACCAACACGACCAGTAGAAAGTTCAATATAAGAGATCTTTTGAGCAAAGGATTTTGTCAATTAGTGGGTAAAAATAAGGTTTTTCAAATGTTTTTAGGGGGCTTATTCATTTTTCAAGGATTCTTCAATCAGGGCGGCATAAAAATCCTGAAGAGTCATTCCTGCAGCTCTCACCTGCTGAGGCACCAGACTGTTTTCACTTTGTCCGGGTATTGTATTTATTTCCAATACAAACAACTCATTGCTACCCTCTTCGAGTATAAAATCAACCCGGCAGATTCCCTTGCAATTCAATAAATCGTATATCCCTCCTGCAGCACGGGCTATTTTTTGAGCAATTGCTTCATCTACCTGAGCCGGTGTTACCTCATTACTGACACCAGGCGTATATTTTGCTTCATAATCAAAAAACTCTTTCGAAGAAATGATTTCAGTAGCAGGTAATACATGTAATTGTCCCTTGGTTCGATAAACGCCAATCGAAAACTCACGGCCTTGAATAAATTCTTCCACCATGGCTTGTGGTTCAAAAGCAAAAACAGCATCCAGTGCGGCTTGCAATTGATCGGGTGATTTCACCTTGGTGGTAGCTAAACTTGACCCTCCCTCTGCCGGCTTAACAAATACGGGTAATTTCACGCTTTGTAAAATTTGCGCTGTTGTCACCCCTCTTCCTTGTATAACATGCAAAGAGCGGCTGACTTTTACCAATCCACTTTGTTCAATGACGCGATTACAATAAATTTTATTAAATGTGATTCCTGAAACAATGGCATTACAAGAGGTAAATGGAATACCTAACATTTCCAGATAGCCCTGAAATTTTCCATCTTCGCCGGGAGTACCATGAACAGCAATAAATACCGTATCGAAAGTGATTTTTTGTCCCTGAATATTTAAAGAAAAATCCTGCCGATCTACTTCTGTTTTACTTCCATCGGGTGCCGTGTATTTCCATCCACTCCGATCAATGATAATTTTATATACCTCATAGCGTTCCGAATCAATGTTGTTTTGAATGGTTACAGCAGTTTTAATGGAAATTTCGTACTCTCCGGTATAACCTCCGGCAACAAGTGCAACTTTTTTCTTCATGGATACAATGAATAATTCGGACAAATCTAATGGACTATCAACCCGAAAACCAAACGGAGAAGCCTAATTATTTCTTAAGGGATAAAGAAGCCGGAAAAATAGGATAGAAAACTACAATCCACTCAAACAAATTCCAATTTGCAGAGGACGGATACTTTCGGGGCCACTTCCTGCACGAAATAAACTATTCAACTGATAGACTCCATACACTGAAAAGTTTCCATAGCCCAGTCTTAAGGTCATCGCATAACGCCAGGTATCTAAGTAACGCTTAGTATTAATTTTTTCAATGATTGGCTTGCTGTTGAATGTTCTTTTCCCTTTGGAATGAGCGCCCACCAGAGCACCCACTTTTAATCCCAACGCTGCCTTAAAGCCTTCATTGCGATTTTCTTTGTTCGAAAAAAATCGTAACTCAAAAGGTGCCTCAACATAAGCAGTACTTATTTTGTACTTTTTATAGTCCTGAGTTTCAGGAACGAATTGGATAAATGCGGTCGTATCGGTTAATACAACTTGTTGATTTTTTAAATAAATATTACTGGTGCCAATGCCCAAGCCGGCAGCAAAACTAAAATTCGATTTCTGTATCGGAAAATCATAGCAGATATAAGCATTGAAGGCCCGCCCGATTCCTGTGATATTGATACTATCAGGAGCGGAGTTCCAGGAGTCATACCCAATTTGAATCATCACATAATCGCGGGAAGGCATGGCAAAACCATCCTTTTTGTCTTTATTGGATTGGGCACCCGCTCTAGTGCCAAGTAAGAGGCCGAAAACGGCAAGGAATAAATACTTCATAGTAAAAGATACCAGCAAAGATATAATTCCGGGGTTATAACAAAGCGTTAAAGTAAAGGTTGGGGTCAGTGGATTAACTCGGATCGTTGATTGTCGAATTTTGTAATGAATATCAACCTTTCATCAATATTCCAATACACCTTGACTTTGGAGATGTAAATTTGTTTTTATGCCCCAATGGAGTAAGTATTGGATATTTCAGGTTGTAGGATGGTTATTATTTTTTCTGTTCAGCACCTATATCGCCTTGCTGGTCGATGAATTTAGTTTGCGACTGGTATTGATGAATGTGAGTATCAGTGCGTTTGGACTATATATTACCCATGTTTACCGGTCCATTATTCTTCGCAAAAACTGGCAACAACTTCCCCTCGAAAAATTACTGAACAGAGTTGTTTTGTCCATTTTCACACTCACTGCATTGTTTGCCATTTGGTATTACCTCTTGCTTTTTGTGTTGTACGATGAACTGAGGCAACAACTCAATCTAAATAAAGTTTTAAGTTCCTGTGTTTCGATATTTATTCTGTTTGTTTTGTGGAACACCTTTTACTTCATGTGGTCCTATGTTGAATACAGCCGTAAAAACCTCATCGCCAAACTAAAAATGGAATCCGATTTAAAGGATATGGAAATTCGTACCCTGCGTGCCAATTTGCAACCTCATTTTATCTTTAATGCATTAAACAGTATCCGAGCCTTGATTGATGAAGACCCAAAGCTTGCCCGGGAGGCTGTCACCCGTATGTCGAATATTCTGCGTAATTCGATATCCAAACAACAAACAACCGACAGCCTTCAAAACGAATTACAACTCGTTGACGATTATCTCTTACTTGAAAAAATTCGTTTCGAGGAGCGTCTTCAATATGCACTGCATATAGCCCATGAAACCCTGGAGATTCGCATACCCACAATGATGTTGCAAACCCTGGTAGAGAATGCCATCAAGCACGGAATCTCTAAACTGAAAGGAGGAGGTTTTATTGAAATTTCATCGGAACTCAAAGGGCAACAACTACATTTAAAAGTTAAAAACTCCGGACAACTTCATACGGGCGATAGTCATGCCGATAGCTTAGGATTTGGTTTAAAAGCCACCGAAAGCCGTCTGCTTTACATGTACGGATCAGAGGCCCAATTCATCCTTGAGAATCATCAAAATGCTGTTTGTGCAACAATTATCCTACCCTTAAATCTTTCAAAATCATGATACGCACCATCATTGTCGACGACGAACGTCTTGCACGCAACGAACTCCGTAAAATATTGACCGATTTTCCCGAAATCGAAATCATCGAAGAGGCCATCAATGTGCAGGATGCCATCGAAAAAATTGAAGAGTTACGTCCTCAGCTTATTTTCCTGGACATACAAATGCCGGGTAATAAAACAGGATTTGATTTACTGGAAGTACTGGAATATTTGCCCAAAGTTGTCTTTACAACGGCTTATGACGAATATGCCCTCAAGGCTTTTGAATTCAATGCCCTGGATTATTTGCTCAAGCCTATTGAAACAAAACGTATGGCGGAGGCCATCCATAAAGTAAAAAAACAAATGGATCAGGACCAACATGCACAGAAGAACTTATTGGGTGGAAATGATCAGGTTTTTGTAAAAGATGGAGAACGTTGCTGGTTTGTTCGTTTGGCCGAAGTTCGATTATTTGAAAGTGCCGGAAATTACGCCAAAGTATTTTTTGGGAATAATAAGCCCCTTATTCTTAAATCACTCAATGCACTCGAAGAACGTCTGGACCCTAAATTATTTTTCAGGGCAAATCGAAAACATATTATCAACCTTCAGATGATTAACAAAATAGATACCCAATATAATGGTGGCCTCAAGGTAACATTGCAAGGAGGTGAGGAAATAGAAATTTCGCGCCGGCAAGCCGTCAAATTTCGGGATACCATGAGTCTCTAATCTAGTTTAGAGGCTGCCGGTTCTCATTAGCACTTCAAATTCAAGGAAGCGTTCAAGGGGTAGTCGCACGCGTGCGGGACAGCCCCTGGACAATGACGCTAAAGTTGAAGATGTCAGTGGGAATTAAAAATCAAAAAATGAACTACAAGCTTATTGAAGAGATATAAAAAATTACCGTGCATATAAATAAACGCAATTCACACCAAAATGCAACGATATCAAATTCTATTACGTTAAACAGCAGCCCCTAATTTAATCGACATCATACTAAGTGAACCGGCCAGCAATGAGTCATTAAAAATACTGAACTCGTCTTTAGCATCCCGCAGGGCGAGCGTATAAATCAATGGGAGGTAATGATCCGAACTTGGTACTGCCAGTTGCATCGCTTTACCCAATTGTTAGTACTCCGCCAGTGCCTGATGGTTCCCATTTCTGAGATGTGTATTGACCAATTGATGCACCTTTTGCGCCCAATCATAACCATAACCGATATCCTGAATTCGTTGAAAATCGACCAGTCCTAAATTGTGAATTGAAACCATTGCAAAAGTCATTTGGCAAAAAAGTTCAAGGCTTTTTGAATCTTTAAGTATTGAGTGATCTGGTTGATCATGGTATCGTTAAAAATTCAAAGTAACGCAGAAATTTGAAGCCAAATGACTTAGCCAAT
>DAIRSC010000103.1:0-7854 GCA_036804585.1 Chitinophagaceae bacterium | reverse complement strand
TCATGTACTGGAATCAACTATTTTCACGTTAATCAGCAAGCCCTAACTAGAGTCTGCTCATGAAATTAATCCCGGGCTAACATTCCGGCAAACTCAGGGATACCTGAACGGCCAATCCACCATCACTGGTTTCTTTGTATTTATGATTCATGTCGAGCGCTGTTTGCCACATCGTATTCACCACTTTATCTAAACTCACTTTGGCATCGTACGGATTACTTTGCAAAGCCAATTGAGCAGCGGTGATGGCTTTGATGGCACCCATGGTATTTCGTTCAATACAGGGTATTTGTACCAAGCCGCGCACCGGATCACAGGTTAATCCTAAATGATGCTCCATCGCTATCTCTGCCGCTTGTAAAGCTTGGTTGGGTGTTCCGCCTAAACTTTCGCATAAGGCCGCAGCCGCCATGGCACTGCTCACACCAATTTCAGCCTGACAGCCTCCCATCGCAGCAGAAATGGTAGCTCCCTTTTTAAAGATACATCCAATTTCCGAAGCACAGAGCACAAAACGAATAATTTTATCCTCTTCATAGCCATCACAAAATGTGATGTAATACATCAACACGGCAGGTATTACTCCTGCAGCTCCGTTGGTTGGTGCTGTTACCACCCGACTGAATGAGGCATTTTCTTCATTCACGGCCAATGCAAAACACGATACCCAATCTAAAATATATTTAAATTGTTGTCCGCCCGAACGGATGGCCAACAACCAACTTTCAAAATCGGTATAGGGTTTTTCCTGAATCAATTTTTTATTGAGTTGTGCCGCTCTCCGGCTCACCTGCAATCCACCCGGCAATACGCCTTCAATATGACAACCTCTGTAAATACAATCCTTCATCACCTGCCAGATTCGCAAAATACCTTTTCGTGTTTCGACCTCATCGCGCCAGGCATGTTCATTTTCCATCACTACTTCGGCAATGCTCAATCCAGTTTTAATGCACCAATGTAAAATATCCGAAGATTTGTCAATTGGAAAAGGCAACTGCTGGGTGCGAAGGTTGAGATCATTTTTTTCTTCCTTCACCACAAAGCCCCCTCCAATCGAATAATAGGTGTCTGCGATCGTTTCACCATCATCATATGTGACTAAAAAAGTCATGGCATTCGGATGAAAAGGCAAACTCTCCTCGTATAAGAATTGAATATGTTGAGGCGGATCAAATGCTATTTCCACCTTGTGATCCAGCCACATGATTTTATCAGTATTGAGGCGGTCAATGCTATGCTGAATCTCATTCACATCAAAGGTTGCGGGGTCTTCCCCACTTAAACCCAACATCACGGCTACATCCGTTCCATGACCAACGCCCGTCTTAGCCAGAGATCCATATAAAAGAACACTCAACTGCCGAATATTTTGCAGGGTATTGTTTTGTTTTTGGGTGGCTAAAAATTGTAAAGCGGCCTTCCAAGGACCCAGGGTATGAGAGCTGCTGGGCCCAACCCCAATTTTAAAAATATCAAATACTGAAATCGACTCGTATGACACTTGTGTTGAATTAAGTATCAAAAGTAAGTCCGATTCAGAATTTAAGCCAAAGAGTTTTCCAATATAAGAGTCCATTTTTAACCCATATCAACCATAGCTGAATTTGCTGTTGTCTGACATAGCGAAAATGACTTAAAAGTATCCTTCACCAAAAGCATTTCTGCTGTGTCAACTGTATTTTGCCTGAATTAAAGATATGTACTTTCTATCATCGTTCGCGACTCTTTGGGAGTCATTACCGGAATTGTACTTTTCTTAAAATCCTTTGTATCCCTTGTCACGATGCAATCGATTTTTTGAACCGATTTTGCACTGAAATATTGTATGGCATCTTTAAAATCCTTAAACTCAGCATGAATTGCTTTTTGAAAAATATCTTTTGTCACATCTATTGCTTCGGTCCATTCATGAAGTTCAGAGAGTATCTTAATGGTCTCCGCATGAGAACATGACTGCCTCAGGATATAATAAATGTTGTTATATGAAACGGTGGCGACATATAAGGTCACCTTCTTTTTCAGTGAATAATCGAAAAGGGCAGCGGCATCCAATGCAAAAGGCTTTCTGTTGGCAAGAAAATCGATGAGAACATTGGTATCTAAAAATAGGTGTTTCATCACTTATATTTTTTAGATAAGCCTTCAGTAAGGGTCTTTTTATAGTCATAATCTATAGGCAAATCAATGCAACCCATCATTTTCAGAATTCTTGGAGAAATCGGCTCACTCTTACTTTCTTTGGCTGTTAAGGACATGAGATAATTTTCAACAATGTCTGAAAGGCTTTTCCCTTTTTTCTTTGCATATTTCTTTGCAACTGAAATCACAGAATCATCAATCGTAAGTGTTAATTTCGTTACCATGATACGTGTAAATTAATGGTCAAAAATACGTATTATTTATTCATCGCACAAAACCTCTCTGGTGGAATACGAATTCCGCAACTTTCATGAAAAGCGCCTTTATACATTTCATGTGGTATAATTCGAAATACTTCTAAGCGTTCAGTTTTAACTCGCTTTACGAATCATTTTTTCTATTTCCGAAGCCGGTACCACGCCCGATTGTCGCCAAAACACTTCTCCATTTTTAAACAATATCAAAGTGGGAATACTGCTCACCTGATAATTGCTGGCAATGCGCTGGTTTTTATCGACATCTATTTTTACAATAGTCGCCGCCTCTCCAACTCTTTGTTTGGTTTCCTTCAAAATAACCGCCATCGTCTTGCATGGTCCGCACCAATCGGCATAAAAGTCGATCAATACAGGTTTTTCTTTGTTGATGATTTCTTCGAATGTCATGCTTTTTGTTTTTTATTGCTTTTGATATTATTCAACAAGAGTCCACCCATCACAGCTCCATATAAAGTGCTATTCAATGGACGTGAAGTGATGGCACAGGTTCCCGAACTACATCCAACGAATTTCCAGTATAGGTATCCTGACATGGCGCCTAAAATTACACCCATGATGGTGAATATATTTTCAAGAATGAACCTCTTCATATTGAATCTCTTCGGTATTTATGGATGTTTTGGTTCGCGGACTATCACACATTCCTGTACTACAACACCCCATATTGAATAGAGGCATCAAGGTAAATAAGCCGCCCATGGCTACATAAGTCCATTGATGTATATAAAAGCCCTGAACTATGATGGCAATTCCCATGAGTAGCCGAATAACCCTCATCACTGACCATCTTGATTTGATTGCATGCATACTTTTTCCTATTTTTTAAATGCGCCTGTGTTAGTGCAAAACTACTCAATTTACAGCTGTTCATTTTTGTTCGAAGCGATCGGTGTTGATACCCAATAGCAGATATAATGGACAAAAGCTCATAAAAGCCGTTAATGCGAAAACGATGGCTAAAATGCCCAGTATAATGGCCGTGGTCCCGGAAATAATATTGGTAAAATACATGATAGCAATCACGAGGACCATTAAAATCCGAATGTTTTTGTCTACAGCACCCATATTTTTTTTCATGGTAAATTCATTTTAAAGGGAAATGACGATTTGATTAACATTTGAGTTAGGATACTTTCAGCAATTGCTGAACATTATTCCAGGTACCTCCATTAAAAACATTGGGAATACCTTTCTGATCCAAAAACCCTTTAGCCTGTGAACTGCGGGCGCCACTTCTACAAAATACCACCACACTTTTACATCCTTTTAGTTTGGCCAGTTGATTGGGTAAAGTATCCAGGGGAATATTCACGGAACCCTTTACACTGCCTGAAGCAAACTCCGAAGGGCTGCGCACGTCTACAAGCAAGGCACCGTCCTGAATAGCCTGAACCAGAGAGGTATCCGGTTCAGAAAAAAATAAATTTTTAAGTAATCCGAACATGATTTAATTTTTTTTGATGTTAAAAAATCATTTCTGAATGCAAAGGTCTGCCCTTATTCTTGCTTGCACAGCAACTTTTGTTACAAAGGGGCTGCTGGTTATCTCACTGGCGCATCCAATTCATGGATGCGTTTATGGGATAGTACTATTTCAAAGCTCTTTGACGCTGAATTTGAAGATCCCAGTGAGGCCCCTGTTAATGAGAGATAGCAAAGCATTTCGAATGTTATAGGGGACCATACCGTAGAAGTTTGATGATTCATCTGTTTGTTTCGAGATTTGGTAACGGTATGAGAAGTGAAAATCAAAAATGAACTGCAAGCTTATTGAAATGATTTAAAAATTTACCGCGCATTTAAATAAACATAATTCACACCAAAATGCAATGATATCAAATGATTTCACGTTAAACAGCAGCCCTTAAACAATTGCGTGATAAGCTTATCAAGGGAAAATGGTGATTTGGGTGGCGCCAGCACGGATAATTTGTGATAACTCAGCGACGTCTTTATTTTTTAAAGCAACGCATCCATCGGTCCAATTATGTTTCATATCAATCACGTTATCGCCATTCAACCAAATACCATGTATACCTACATTGCCGCCTATTCGGGCTGATTCAGGAATCAAACGATTGGCTTTGGCATTTTCAAAAATGCGCCTCGACTCTTCGTTGGGATAATCCAGTAACATGAATTTCTCCCATTTATCATGATCCTTAACATTTAAAATGGTGAAAGTGCCCTCAGGGGTTCGCCTGTCGCCCTCTTGCATTTTTTGTTGGGTACAATTCGGACCAAACACACATTTATAAGCTGTGAGTAAATGTCCTTTATGATAAACCTGTAAACGGTATTTCGATTTGTACACCTTGAGCTGCACCGAATCTTTGTTAATAGTATCCGGACTAAAAGGCCTGTTCAACACAGCAGGTACAACATAGGTAGTGGTTTTGGTCTTCCTTCCGGTATGGTCCATTCCATGCTCCACTTTATTGCCCTTGCTGTCATAAGTTACAACATTTACACTGGGTTTTTTATAGGCTTTATAGGCTTCCGACTTCGCTTTCTGTATCGAATCTGCAATATGTTTATTTCGCAGGTATTGTTTCAAGCGCATAGAGTCGGATTGCCGTTGTTGCGCGCCCAGATTATAGGTTAAAGCCAACAAACAACAAACAGTCCAACAAATCACTCCAAGTTTATACTTCACCATATTCTTCGCTCAAATATAAGTTGTGTTCAAATTTCAAGCCTCAATTTTCTGTTAAGTGAATCGCTTTTCCAGTCGCTTTCTATCAGAATAAGTATTTGGTTCAAAAAGCTTGCCTGATTTCAGGATTTTATCCCCAAATAACGCGATAGGATTTTAGGAACGAAAATTTATCATTTCGTTGATTCTTAACAAGACGATTGAGTATCTCTTGTGAGCCTTTTGCAAAAGACTGATATATAAATACCAAGTGGTTGCTGCTGATCTCAAGGGCGCTTCAAATTCAAGGAAGGGTTCATGGGATAGTCCCACACCTGCGGGACAGCCCTTGAATGATGAAGCTAAAGTTGAAGATGACGGTAAGCAGTGAAAATCAAAAAATGAACTGCAAGCTTATTGAAGTGATTTGACAAATTGCCGTGCATTTAAATAAGCACAATTCACACCAAAATGTACTGATATCCTATGCTTTCACGTTAACCAGCAGCCTCAACTTAATCGTTTTGACATTTCTGATGCTGAATTTGGGTTAAGCAGGTTTTAAAAAAATCCCAAATTACAATGCCCGCACTCACGGTCACATTGAGTGAATGTTTACTTCCTGCTTGGGGTATTTCAATCACGGCATCACACACCTTTAATACTTCCTCATCCACCCCATCTACTTCATTTCCAAAAATGAGAGCCGTTTTTTCTCCGGCCTGAAAAGGATAATCTTTTAATGAAACACTGTTGTGGGTTTGCTCCACCGCAACTACTTTATAATGCGCCGATTTGAGTTGTTGTAATGCTTCCATAGTCGATTCAAAATATTGCCAGTTAACAGTTTCAGTAGCGCCTAAGGCCGTTTTTTGGATATCGCGGTGAGGAGGTCGTGGGGTATATCCACATAAATATACTGCTTCAATCAAAAAGCTATCGGCCGTCCGGAAAATCGATCCCACATTATTCATGCTTCGAACCTGATCCAAAACAACAATCAGCGGATTTTTGGCAGCCTTTTTAAAGGCATCAGTACTCATTCGCTCCAGCTCGGGCATTGATTTTTTCATGATTTTTTCTTTTTCCAAACCGGTGAAATTAAGACAATATGAAAATACTATCCCGAAGGCCACTAAAAATACTTCCATGCCTCACTTAAGTCCGAACAAATTTCCGGCAGCTTGCACTCTTTACGCAATCCTTCTTACTTTTGCTGTATGCAGGAAATTCTGGATAAAATAGCCGCATTGCGCAAAGAAATAGAGGATGCCCCTCCCGCCAATGCGGACGAAACGGAAAACTACCGGATTCGTTTTTTAGGATCTAAAGGATTGGTCAAGCAGCTTATGAGCGAAATGAAAAATGTTTCTGCTGATTTGCGCAAGGACTTTGGTGCCCGATTAAATGAATTTAAACAATTTGCCGAGGAGCGATATGATGCCTATAAAAACCAGCATCAAGATTCTTCTTCTGAAAATACTTCTCAGAAAATCGATTATACTTTACCGCCTTTACCTTCCGAAACAGGCGCTCGCCATCCGGTTTCACTGACTATGGACCGGATGATTGCTATTTTTGAAAAAATAGGGTTCACCGTTGCCGAGGGGCCGGAAATTGAAGATGACTGGCACAATTTTACGGCGCTTAATTTACCCGAAAACCATCCTGCCCGAGATATGCAGGATACGTTTTACATTTCCAAGAATCCGGATTGGCTGCTTCGAACCCATACCAGCAGTGTACAGGTTCGGGTCATGAAGGAAGGTAAATTACCTATCCGCCAAATATTTCCGGGAAGGGTTTACCGAAACGAAACCATCTCGGCACGGGCTCACTGTTTTTTTCATCAAGTAGAAGGTCTTTACATCGATGAAAATGTTTCTTTTGCCGATCTCAAACAAACCCTTTATTATTTCGTGAAAGAAATGTTTGGTCCGGAAGTCCGCGTTCGATTCCGACCCTCTTATTTCCCGTTTACCGAACCCAGTGCCGAAATGGATGTGAGTTGTTTTATTTGTGATAGTAAAGGCTGTAATGTTTGTAAGCATACCGGCTGGGTAGAGATTCTGGGTTGTGGAATGGTACATCCTGAGGTATTAAAAAATTGTGGCATTGATCCGGAAAAATATACCGGTTTCGCATGGGGTATGGGTGTCGAACGAACCACCATGATGCAATATGGTATTCGCGATATTCGAATCCTATCGGAAAATGATATTCGCTTCCTGGCTCAGTTTAAGGGGGTGATGTAATGCTTCGGATTTTACTCACCGGTGCTTCCGGTTTACTTGGTCAACATGTGTTGCAATCGCTCACCAATGAGGGACATCGGGTGGTAGCCACTTACCGGAATCAATTCCCAAAATTCTTTACTTCCTTTCGTGAAGATTTAGTTGAATGGGTGCCGTGTGACATTTGCGATATCACCAGCCTACTGCCTGTCATGAAGCATTTTGATGTAATCATTCATGCAGCAGCCATGGTTTCGTACGATCCCAGAGATGAAGATGCGTTGATGCTGAATAATATCGAAGGAACTGCCAATGTTGTAAATGCATGTTTGCATGCCGGAATCCAAAAACTTATTTTTATCAGTTCGATTGCGAGTATTGGTAAGGCAGGTCGTGGGCAAACCAGCGATGAATTGACTCCTTACGATGAAAAAGAGCAAAGCTCCAATTATGGGCGAAGTAAGTTTTTAGCCGAGATGGAAATATGGCGGGGTCAGGCTGAAGGTTTGAATGTGCTCTTTCTAAGCCCGGGAATTATTTTAGGCGAAGGCGATGAACAACGAAT
>DAIRSC010000102.1:0-7938 GCA_036804585.1 Chitinophagaceae bacterium | reverse complement strand
GTTTGTTGATGGCCTGTGAAAGTAAAAACAAAGAGGTCGCCAAAAGTGACATTCCTTTAAAAAATTATCGGAATGATTCTTTACACTTTAGTATCGACATTCCTGAAACTTGGGATTTAAGATTCAATAAAAAAAACAAAAGCAGTGTTGGTTTTTTTGAACCTTTATTAGACAGCATTGACGCCTTTCAGGAAAATTTAGTTATTTGGATTGAGGAACTCCCGCTTGCAATCAGCGATTCTTTATATGCCAAAGCTGCCAGAGCTCAGATTCAACTGGCGAATCCCTCATTAAAAGTGGAGCATCAGGGGTGGCATCAAATCAAAGGTTATCGGTTTGATCATTTCTATTTCGACTTTACCAATACGGATAGTTCAACGTATCAGGTAGATGGTTACACTTTGTTATATCAAAAAAGAGGTTATAATTTATCGTTTGCCTCCGAAAAAAAATATGCCGCCAGTCATCAGCAGATATATTTGCAATTATTAGAAAGTTTTAAACCCCTACCCTAATTTAAAAAGCATGAAATATCTCGCTTTAGGTGACAGTTACACTATTGGTGAATCTTTGGATTTCCGGGATAACTTTCCATCACAAGTTTGCGCTTTATTGAAAAAGGAAAATATTCAGTTGGAACTATCTGATTTGATTGCAGTAACGGGTTGGACTACAGACGAATTGGCCATGGCGATTGCTGAAAAAAAACCGGCACATAATCATGATTGGGTCACCTTATTGATTGGTGTTAATAATCAATATCGAAAAAGAGATATACGGGAATATGAGTGGCAATTTTATACATTACTCTGTCAGGCTATTCTTTTTGCCGGGAATCGCCCACGACGTGTTATCGTTTTATCCATTCCAGATTGGGGCTTAACACCATTTAATCAGGAAAGAGATTCCACTGAAGTAAGTCATGAAATTGATGCATTTAATGCAGTCAATCAAAAAATAGCATTAGAAATGGGCGCTCATTACATTGATATTACGGCATCTACTCGGGAACATGCTTTGATTGAGGATTTTCTGGCAAATGATGGTTTGCATTATTCCCGAGACGAATATGCGATATGGGCAAATACCATTAAGGATTATATCGTTAAGCAATTAAAATCAGAACAATAAATTCTTCCATTGATACAACGAATAGGCATCATACTCAAAAAAGATTTTTTGCTTGAATGGCGGCAGAAATATTCACTCTATGGATTGTTATTATATCTCGTGAGCGCAGTCTTTGCAATCAAAATGTTTAATGACCAACCGGAAATTGAAACCTGGAATAATTTGTTTTGGTTGATTTTATTATTTGTTGCAGTAAATGCTGTTGCCAAAAGTTTTTTACAGGAAAGTAGACAACGAAATTTATACTATTACACAATCCATCAACCCAAGGATATCATTCTCTCCAAACTGATTTACAATGTTTTATTGATGCTCTTTATGAGCTTACTTGCATTTGTACTATTCTACATCTTATTAGGCGCTCCTCAAATTCAGTATAGTGCTTTTTTACTGATGGTTATCACAGGAGGTATGAGCATGAGTATATTGTTTACAATGCTTTCGGCGATTGCCAGTAAAGCGGGCGGTAACTCTGCCCTGATTGCCATTTTAGGTTTCCCGTTGGTGATTCCACAATTGATTCTATTGGCTGATTTAACCCGCCCCCTCATTATGACATTAGAAGTAAGTGGTTGGTGGAATTTTTTCCTCATTCTAATTTTACTGGATGTGTTAATCGTTATCTTATCCCTGGTTTTGTTTCCGTTTCTTTGGAAAGAGTAAGTCAGCATTCGCAAATACATAGGGGCTGCCGTTTAATGTGAAAGTAATAGATATCAGTAAATTCAGACGTCAATCTCACTTTTTTAAATGCACTGCAATTTTTCACATCTTTTCAATAAGCTTACAGTTTTTTTCTCATTTTCACTTCTCACATGCTTCTTCAAATTCCGCGTCATCGTCCAAGGGCTGTACCGCAGTACTATCCCTCGAACGCTTCCTTGAATTTGAAGCGCCTATGAGATAATCAGCAAGCCCTATTTAATCGGATAGTATACAAATCGATCGGGCCGGCTGGACGATACAAGGTTTAGCTTTTGGAACAGTTGAAGTTTCTTCACTGAATGAGGTCCATTTTAAGTCACATCCTAAATTTACCAATCCTTCATCTGAAGGCATTTTTTATATAGATGGCCCTTCCGGTATTCCCATTCATTGTATGATTTAGGACATTTATGGTCGATTGGTTTCGAGACAAGTTATTGATCGATCCATTGATTTGCGCACTTTTCAGGATGGCTTGTATTATTATCATATTGAAATAGATGTTCAGTGTTATTCAGGCACTTTGCTGAAAAAATGATCAAAGTATTCGGGCATAAACAAACAATCTCCGGAAGCATGTCTTAATTTCGGCTTCTATTGTAAAATGTTTTCATGCTGAAAAAAGAATCTAAAATTTTAATCACAGGAGTAGCCGGTTTTATTGCCTCCAAATTGGTTAATAGTCTGAATCAATTGGGCTATCATCAACTTTATTTGATGGATGATTTTACGGTTGAAAGTAAAAAAGCGAATTTCGAAAACCTCATTTGTATTGATAAAATTGACCGGAATCTGCTTGAATCTTTTTTAAAAGAAAATCAATCGTTAGATGCCGTTATTCATTTAGGAGCACGCACCGATACTACAGAAATGGATTACTCCATTCATGAAAAACTGAATTTAAATTTCTCCAAAATTTTATGGAAGTATACTAGCGAACATCAGATTCCTTTTATTTATGCATCTTCGGCTGCAACTTACGGCGATGGATCCTTGGGTTATCAGGATAATCATGAAATTATTCAGCAACTCCAACCCCTGAATCCTTACGGCATCTCAAAAAATGAGTTTGACAAATGGGCAATTCATGAATCAGAAAAAGGAAATCAGCCAAGCAGATGGTATGGTCTTAAGTTCTTCAATGTGTATGGAATGGGAGAATCTCACAAAGGCAGGATGGCATCGGTGATTTTTCATGCTTATCATCAAATCAAAAAAACGGGAACAATGAAATTGTTTCGTTCACATCGCGCAGACTTTGCGGATGGTGAACAAAAACGTGATTTTATTGATGTGGCCGATGTATTGAATGTGATTGTATGGCTCATAAAAAATCCAGTTACTTCAGGCTTGTATAATTTAGGAACAGGAAAAGCAGAAACATTTTTATCGCTGGCAGAAGGCGTTTTTGAAAGTTTGAAATTAAAACCGCAAATCCAGTTTGTTGATACACCCGAGGATATTCGGGAAAAATATCAGTATTTTACAGAAGCAGACATGTCGAAACTCCGCGATGCAGGTTACTCATTTCCTTTTACTGATTTAAAAACCGGTATAAAGAAATACGTTCAAGATGGGCTGGATAAAAATCATCCCTTTGATTAAAAATCTATTCGCCTAATTGAACTGCGGATCTTCCGGAACAAACAATAAGGTTTTATAATTCGCACCTAATTTTTTTACAGAAGCAGTCCATAATTCCTCATTCGGTGTATTGAAAATAAATTCGGGATTCACCTCAGCCACCAGCCAGGATTGCAAATCCATTTCGGCATCCAATTGCCCGGATCCCCATCCTGAATATCCTGCAAAAAATCGAATACCGGATTCGTCGATTTTCCCGATTTTAATATATTCAATGGCTTGCTCTAAATCACCGCTCCAGTAAATATTGTCCTCAATTTGTTCACCACCCAGCCAGTCAGGATATGTATGAATAAAGTGTAAAGAATTTAAATCGACGGGTCCTCCAAAATATAGTGGGAATTCTATCCCCTCGAGTTCTTTAATCAAAATCGACAAAGATTGTTCGCTGGGACGATTCAGAATATACCCTACGCTTTCTTCCTCATTGTGGTGACATAAATAAATGACTGAACGCTGAAAACTTTTATCCTGCAACATGGGTTCTGAAATGAGTACCCGTCCTTTTTCAGGTCGTGCAGGTGATTGTCTGTTGATAAGGTTTTCGAACATAATCCTCAGGTTATTCAACTAAGTTAAAAACATTATTTTAATCTACACACAATTATTTTTGATGGCGCATTCTTAAAAATCGAAGATTCCGCTGTATCCTTTCGAAACCACTTCTTTTAAGCGGTGAATCTTTAAATACTTGCTGAAATTTAGTTTTGTCCATTTTTTCCCAATCCTCAAATTGAAAGTTGAATAATTCCTTTTTAGGATGAAAGACTTCTTCATCCTGTGCTTTGGCAAAACGATTCCATGGGCATACATCCTGACATATATCACAGCCAAACATCCAATCGTTCCATTTAAGATTGGTATTAAAATCAAGACTCTTTAACTCAATGGTGAAATATGAAATACATTGATCACCCCGAACGGTTTTATCGGGCAATATCGCTTCCGTTGGACATGCCTCTACACACCTGTTACAGGTTCCACAATAATCCTTTACATGAGGTGTATCATAATCCAGTTCCAAATCCACGATTAAGGTTGCAATAAAAAAAAATGATCCGGACTGCCGATGAATCAGGTTACCGTTTTTGCCTATCCAACCTAACCCACTTCTTACCGCCCAGCTACGTTCAAGCACAGGTGCGCTATCTACAAATCCACGGCCGTTTACTGCTCCGATTTCCTTTTGGATAAAATCGAGGAGTTCATATAATTTTTTCCGGATAACAAAATGATAATCCTCACCATAAGCATATTTTGAAACCAGAGGTACCCCCTGTTCCTGAACCTGATCGGGGTAGTAATTCATGAGTAAGGTAATCACCGAGCGGGCTCCATCAACCAATAAACGCGGGTCCACCCTTTTATCAAAGTGGTTTTCCATATACTGCATATTTCCATGGAACCCCTGCTTAAGCCATTTTTCCAGCCGATCGGCATCTTCATTTAGGCGCTCAGCTTTGGAAATACCGCATTGCATAAATCCAAGCCTGGCCGCCTCATTTTTTATCAATCCCGTATTACGACCACTTATCATCTTCTCTGCTAAATAAACGGATTTTTCATATTTTTTAACTGCAAAGAATTTACCTTTACCCAACCAGCATGAATGAACTTTTTCTGCTCGTGAACTTTTTCTTAAACGATATAAACACTTTATGAATAAAAAAGCTTTTCTGCCATTATTGCTTTTGTTGGCAATTGGTTTCTTCTTTTCCTTTCGCATGGTAGCTGACAAAAAGGGGGATATCCTTTTTCAAAGCGAAAATATTCAGGTTGAACCTTATGCTGTTCCGGATGGGGAAGGTACAACCCGAAATCAGGCCATTCAAAATACAATCATGAATGTGATTCGGGACGGGCATTATTCTCCCAAAATGTTGAATGACGAATTCTCTAAAAAGGTTTATAAGCGTTATCTGGAAATGACCGATTACGGAAAATCCTTTCTATTACAATCTGATATCGATGAGTTCCGCGCCTATGAAACAAGCATAGATGATGAACTGAATGCCGGTACGACTAAATTTGCCGAATTGGTTGCCACCAGAATTGCTATACGAATCACCGAAGCAGAGGCTTATTACAAAGATATCCTGGATCAGACTTTTACGTTTACGACAGAAGATGAAATAGAATTGGACGGTAAAAAATTAAATTGGTGTTCAAATGCCGATGCCCTGAAACAACGATGGTCTAAAAGCATGAAGTATCGTACTTTGGTTCGATTCACTGAATTAAAAGAAGAACAGAAAAAGGCCATTGAAGCAAAAACTCTGAAAGACAAAAAATTAAGCGATGCTGAATTGGAAGTAAAGGCCAGAGAAAATGTGCGTAAAAGCATGGACAATTATTTTAAACGCCTGAAAAAAATCAATGAACATGATCGATTTGCCTATTTCATGAATAGTGTTTGCCATATCGTTGACCCACACACAGATTTTTTTCCGCCTAAAGATAAACAACGTTTCGATGAAGAAATGAGCGGAAAGTTTTACGGTATCGGTGCACAACTTCAAAGTGATGGTGACCATTGCAAAATCAAACAAGTGATTGTGGGTACTCCTGCCTGGAAAGATGGTCGATTAAAAGTAGAGGATATTGTTCAAAAGGTAGCTCAAGGCGCTGATGAGCCAGTAGATATAACTGGTTGGGATATAGAAGATATTGTACAAATTATTCGCGGTAAAGAAGGAACAGAAGTGCGTTTGACGGTCAAACATCTTGATGGCAGCATGGAACTTATATCACTTCGACGAGGAAAAGTAGAAACTGAAGCCACTTTTGCAAAATCTGCTCTCCTTAAAAATGGAGGCTCAACCATTGGTTATATCATGCTTCCCGAATTCTATGCCGATTTTGCAGATATCAATGGAAGAAGATGCGCTGTAGATATGGCCCGTGAAATTGAAAAATTAAAAAAAGAAAATGTACAAGGTATCATCGTTGACCTCAGAGGTAATGGCGGCGGATCTTTGTCGGATGTGGTAGATATTGGGGGTTTATTTGTCGACAAAGGCCCAATGGTGCAAGTGAAATCAAAAGATGCACAGGCGCAGGAACTCGCAACACGCACCGCAAAAGCACTATATGATGGTCCATTGGTGATTATGGTGAATCAGGGAAGTGCGTCAGCTTCTGAAATTCTAGCAGCAGCTATGCAGGACTACAAGCGAGCCATCGTTATGGGTGCCAACTCTTTCGGAAAAGGAACTGTTCAAAAGGTATTTCCGTTAGAAGATTTTTTCCGTGGAAATCCTGAAAGTTTAGCCAGTAATACTTCCACCCCTGCTCCGGCTGGTATGGGTTCTATCAAACTCACTCTCCAGAAATTTTATCGAATCAACGGCGGATCAACTCAATTGCGTGGTGTTACTCCTGATATTGTTATGCCAGATTTGTACGATTTTATGGATATTGGAGAGCGCAAAGATTCCAACTCTTTGGCCTGGGATCAAATTGCGAAAGCAGATTATAAACCCATCAAAGATCAGGTGAATTTTACCGCCTTGGTGCTCAATTCACAGAAAAGAATTGCTGCCAATGAAAGGTTTAATTTGATTAGTAAAAATGCGGAACGACTTAAAAAACAATCTGATGATAATCGTTATTCCTTGAATGAAAATAAATTTAAAGCGCAATTAGATGAAAACAAGGATTTGGCAAAAAAGATGGAAGAACTGGAAAAAAATGCCAAACAAATTAATGCCGGCAATCTCCTCGCTGACAAACCCAATGTTGAAAAAGATACCGCGACCATTGCAAAAAATACTGAATGGCTGAAACTTATTAAAAAAGACCCATACATCGCTGAAGCAAGTAATGTAATCAATGATTGGCTGAAATTGATGAAAAGTGGAAGTTTGGGTAAAGTCAATGAAGGGAATTCAAAAGAATAATATTGGATTCTTATGAAAATCGAGGAAGTACCACAAGATAAAAAGCAGTTTAAAGATGGTGATAAAGCGCCTAAAAAACTGATGTATGTGACGAATCAAGATGGAAGTTATACCCAAAAAACAAGCGCAGGTTGGGAAGCAGAAAACCTTGCACTCGAACAAGCTTGGCAAGATATCGATGAACAATTATTGCGAAGCAAGGAAGCCGTCAAAATGGGAAAATCCAGTCCTATTGTCTATTATATGATTCAGAATCGGATGGATATTGCCATTTTAGCCAAATATGTCGGAAAATGGCAATGGCAGGTTAAACGCCATATGCAACCATCTGTTTTTAATGTCCTCCCAGAAAAGGTTCTCCTCAAATATGCTCAGGTCTTTAATATCAGTTTGGATGCGCTCAAAAATGTGGTTTAATTATCCCAAATTTACACCATGATCATTCCATTTGACCACAAATTGCAGGCGCATTGCGAAAGCGGTGTGACTTCAAATTTATTAAGACATTATGGACTACCCATTTCTGAACCCCTGGCTTTTGGAATTGGAAGTGGATTGT
>DAIRSC010000101.1:0-7997 GCA_036804585.1 Chitinophagaceae bacterium | reverse complement strand
ATGGTGCCCTTGACCGTCGTTTTCAAAAAGTACTGGTGGAACCACCAAGTGTAGAAGATACCATCACCATCCTCAACAACCTCAAACCAAAATACGAAGAGTATCACAATGTGAGTTATGATCAGGAAGCCATTGATGCTTGTGTAAAGCTTAGTAACAGATACATCACCGATCGTTTGTTGCCGGACAAAGCCATTGATGTCATGGATGAAGTGGGTGCCCGGGTACATTTAAAAAACATTGATGTTCCTAAAAATATCCTCGACCTCGAAGCGCAAATTGAAGAAATCAAGGTTGAAAAAAATAAAGTTGTAAAAAGCCAGCAATTTGAAAAAGCTGCAGCCCTGCGCGATTCTGAAAAGCGCCTCCAGGAAGATTTGGAGGCTGCTAAAGCTGCTTGGGAACAAGAGGTTAAAAGCAAGCGTTATCCCATTTCGGAAGAGGAAATTGCGGAGGTGATTCATATGATGACCGGTATTCCGGTGAAAAGAATGGTGGCCGCCGAAAGCGAGAAATTACGCAATATGGGCAACGACTTGAAAGGTCAGGTCATTGGTCAGGAAGATGCTATTTCAAAAGTAGTGAAGGCTATTCAGCGAAATCGGGTAGGTTTAAAAGATCCTAAGAAACCCATTGGTTCGTTTATCTTTTTAGGGCCAACCGGTGTTGGTAAAACGGAATTGGCACGAACCTTGGCTCGTAATCTTTTTGATTCAGATGATGCCTTGGTGCGTATCGACATGAGTGAATACATGGAGAAGTTTTCGGTAAGCAGGCTGATTGGCGCACCTCCCGGATATGTGGGTTATGAAGAAGGAGGACAACTTACCGAAAAGGTAAGACGTAAGCCGTATAGCGTGATTTTATTGGATGAAATTGAGAAAGCTCATCCGGACATCTATAATATTTTGTTGCAGGTATTGGACGACGGGCAGTTAACAGATGGTATGGGCCGTAAGGTGGATTTTAAAAATACCATCATCATTATGACTTCCAATATTGGTGTTCGTCAGTTGAAAGAGTTTGGCGATGGAGTAGGGTTTGCCACTGCTACCAAAACCAGTGCGGCCGGAGATAATAGTAAAGCAGTCATCGAGAAAGCGCTAAAACGCACCTTTGCCCCCGAATTTTTAAATCGTATTGACGACGTTATCATCTTTAATTCACTCACGCAGGAACATATCCATCAAATCATTGATCTGGTGATGAATGGAGTTATGAAGCGTTTAAATGCCCTTGGTTTCCATTTGGAATTAACAGCTGAAGCTAAAACATTTATTGGTGAAAAAGGCTATGATCAGCAATTTGGTGCCAGACCATTGCACCGGGCTATACAAAAGTATCTTGAAGATCCATTGGCAGAAGAAATTCTCAATTTAAAAATCAATGAAGGGGATACCTTAATCGCTGATTTAAATGCCGAAAAAACACTGCTCACGTTTACGCTGAAAACTTCTTCCAAAAAAGAGAAATCAGGAGAATCCAAAGAATAGAATCAGATTTTCATGCAATCATTTACTGAACTTCAGGAGCAGTTTGAGCAATATTTTGCACAACATCACTTTCCCGCTGAGCCTTCTACATTATACGAACCTTGTTCCTATTTACTCCACATGGGCGGTAAACGCGTGAGACCGGTTCTGTGCCTGATGAGTCAGGAACTTTTTGCCCCGCTCAACGACGATTCTTGGAATACTGCTACGGCTATTGAACTCTTTCACAATTTTACCCTGATGCACGACGACATCATGGATGCTGCCCCTATGCGCAGAGGTAAAGAAACGGTTCATGTTAAATACGACACTTCAACGGCAATACTCTCTGGCGATGTTATGAATATTTTTGCCTATGTGCATTTGAATAAAATCAACAGTTCATATATCCACGATGTGATTTCTTTATTCAATAGAACGGCTATTCAGATTTGTGAAGGACAACAACTGGATATGGACTATGAGAAAAGAAAATCCGTCACCCTGGAAGAATATATGCACATGATTACACTTAAAACGTCTGTCCTACTGGGTGCTTCCGTTAAATTGGGTGCCATGTTAGGAGGAGCCACCGAAGGCTGTTCAGATGTATTGTATTCATTTGGAAAGTGCTTAGGATTGGCCTTTCAGTTACGCGACGATTACCTGGATCTGTATGGAGAATCCAGTAAAACAGGCAAACAATTAGGAGGAGATGTGATGTCGAATAAAAAGACTTTTCTCATGGCTAAAGCATTTGAATTATGTGATGATGCCGGACGAAAAGAACTGATGGATTTACTAGACCGCAATGATGCCGAAAAAGTGCAGAATATGAAGGAACTTTTATCGCGATGGCAGATACAAGAACATTTGCTGGAATCGATTCGACATTTTTCCGATCAGGCTTTTTATTTCCTCGAAAAAGCGCCGGTGCTTAGTAAAAGAAAAATGGCCTTACAAGAATTGGCCACACAACTTCTGAACCGCGAGCATTAACGACTCATTCAAACAAACTTCATCTTGCCTTCATCTGCACTTCACATTGCAGTAATATTGAGCAGATACCTTTGGTTCAAATTGAAATAATGCTCTACATTCATTCATTTGGATCGGTTGAACAGGTCTTGGGAAATTTATTTAATCTGCAAGGTAATTTATGTCAGGTAGATGCCCGACAAATCAGCAGCCATGAATCCTTAGACAGAATAGATCCCTTTGGATTTGATGATGTATTGTTTTATTCCTTTTTGAATTTACATGAATATCGTTTCCTCGACACTTTCAGGCACGAGTTGGAAAGGGTAAATTTTATTGTTGATTATGTGAAGCGTAAAAAATTCAGAAAACTCATTATACTCACTGCGCCGGGTGCTTTTGACCATTCTGATAATCTCTATTTACAACATAAAGGACTTATTGAACAAAAATTTCAAAGTAGTGGTATACCCTGTTTGTTTTTAAGGGTTCAGGCTGTTACGCATGCATTTCGTCGTATACATAACTTGCATCATCTGTTTTATGAACGAGCTGAAGGGCGATATCTCATCCCTCAAAAAAACGATTTGACGATTTATAGTATTCAATTAGATAATCTCCATGATATCGTAGAAAAAGCGATGCGCGATGATAGCTACGGTTATTATGATGCTTTTGATAGTATTTCAAAACTGCCTGTTTTTTTAAAAGAACATGCGGCACAAATTCCAATTACTCGTATCGCTCCATTATATCTCTATTTTAAAAGTTACCTCGGCAACTATTTGTCACCATCTATTCTGGAGTTATTTCTACGACCTGGTGTACCAATGTATAGTTATAGAACAGCCAAGGCATTTGGCGTGAACCTAAATCAGGATGAGAGCAATGAGGAAGAATCTTTGCAGCTCGATAGTCCAACAATTCATCTTTCTCCGGTCTTTCAGCCGGGTGGATGGAAATGGTCGAAAATATAATTTTGGAATATTTTTTTTGCTGCGTTCAACTGACAATCATGTTGTGAAAGATGTTCATCTCTTCGGCATCTCGTACTAAAAATAATATGGGTTCTCTGAACGCTAACTATGTAAAGAAGCCAATATATTTGAGAAATCTCCTATGCGTACAAAATATATGATCAACCTAGTACTGAATTACATATATTTAATTCCGGTGCGAGCAAAAATAGTAGAAATAGCGAAAGATTATTATTTTGGTAGCTGTGGAGATTATTTAGGAATACGAAAAGGAATTTTAGAAGTTGAATTTATATGATATCATGCTTTCAGACGGTTGGGAGAACTTCTTTCATCTGGCCTGCGGGATGCCGCAAAGCCGAACTTCCCGCAGAGCTGAAGCAAAATTCCAATATCGCTATCTCAGAGTCCCGAAGCGGAGACTCTGCAAGGACAGAATTCATTAACCTATTTTTCTGCTTTACGGAAGTTATTCTATGATAACATTATATGAATGATTTAGCCAAAATGGGATGCGTTTTTTTCCTTAGAATAGAATGCCTGATTATTTAACCTTTTGCATGATCTCAAACATCCGATACACATCTTCAAAGCTGTTATACATGGGTACTGGAGCAATTCGAATGACATTTTTGTAGCGCCAATAGGCAATCACCCCGTTTTTTTGGAGTTGTGCATATACCTCCTTGCCTTTCGACTGAAATAATAAGGACAACTGACAACCTCTTTCCAATGGATTCACAGGCGTGATGATCTGAAATTTAAGATGTTTAATTTGTTGTAATAAAAACTCAGCATATGCGGTGAGCATAAAACTTTTTTCAGCGAGTCGGTCTAAACCTGCCTGATCAAACAAATCTAATGATGCCCGCAATGCAGCCATATTCATCACCTGTGCGTTGCTCATTTGCCAACTTTCAGCGCTCTTCATGGGCTTGAACCCTTTCTTCATTTTAAATCGGGGTTTTTCATCATGTCCCCACCAGCCGGCCAATCGAAAAGTGTCTTTGCTTTTTACATGTTTCTCATGAATAAAAATTCCGCCACAAGCTCCCGGACCTGCATTCAAATATTTATATGAACACCAACATGCAAAATCAACTTTCCAGTCATGCAGATGCAAAACTTTGTTTCCAACGGCATGGGCCAAATCAAAGCCAGCTATGGCGCCTGCCTCATGGGCTAATTGGGTGATATGTTGAATATTAAAATACTGCCCCGTATAATAATTCACTCCTCCAAACACGACCAAAGCCAGTTTGTTTTTGTGTTTCCGGATTGCGACTTCAATATCTTCCATATCAATGGTGTGCTGACCTTTACGGGGGGCAATCTCGATGATGGCATCTTCGGGATCAAATCCATGCAATTGAGCTTGCGTTTCCATTGCATACATATCCGAAGGGAAGGCACCGGCTTCCATGATGATTTTATACCGTTGTTTTGTGGGCCGGTAAAAAGATAACATCTGCAAATGCAAATTCACCGTAAGTGTATTCATTGCAACAACTTCTTTTTCAGTTGCACCCACCAAATAGGCTAATGATTTTGTGAAAAAAGTATGGTAAGCAAACCAGGGGCGTCGGGATTCAAAATGACCTTCAACGCCATATTTTCCCCAATCCTCTAATTCTTCAGAAATATAGGTAGCTGCGCCTTTTGGTTGCAGGCCCAGTGAGTTGCCACATAAATACACCACATCTTTGCCTTTGTATTGGGGGAAAATAAATGATTCTCGAAATTGCGCAAGGCTATCTGCATCATCCATCTCGCGGGCATATCCAACACTGGTTTTAAATTGAAGCTTCTCCATATTCATTTTAATGTTTACAAAGTTATTGATCCACTTTCATTTTATCATTCTTTTCCCGAACTGTCTTCAATTTCCAGAATGGTTTAATTTTGAACCCTCATGAGAGATTCTGAATTCGCGTATGGTCGGAAGTGGATCATTCGATTTGTTTATGCCATGATGATTTTAGTTGCAAACCAATCAAGAGCAGAAGCTCAGGATTCCTTGCATTTTTGGAATGTGCAGGCTTATCTGGATAGCTATTTCAGTGCCGATCTCTTAAATCCGGATTCGAAGGAAAAACCTTCATTCATTTTCAATCATCGTCAAAATAACCGCTTGGCTCTGAATCTGGCGATGCTGCGTGCGGTATACGATAATGCACAGTTCAGGGCTTCGGTGGGCGGAATGCTCGGTGACTATAGCCGGTTTAATTTGGCTTCTGAACCACTTTGGGCTCGATCTATTTATGAAGCTCAAATAGGATTTCGTTTGCATGCCAGGTATGATGTATGGTTAGATGCAGGCATCATGCCTTCTCATATCGGTTACGAAAGTGCCATCAGTCAGGATTGTTGGACGCCAACCAGGTCTCTGGTAGCCGAAAATTCCCCATATTACGAAAGTGGTGCAAAATTGAGTTATACGACCCCTCAAAAGAAGTGGTATTTCGCTTTATTGCTTTTAAACGGTTGGCAACGAATTGCACGAATTCCGGGAATGCAAAAACCATCTTATGGGGGGCAATTAAAGTATCTGGGCTCGAATTGGACAGCGAATTATAGTTGTTTTTACGGTTCGGATAGGCCGGACTCTTTGAATCACAAGAGGTTTTACCAAAATGCCTTTGTACAACTTGATCCGAATAAGCATTGGTCGGGAATAATTGGCTTAGATGCTGGCATAGATCATTTTCAAGGTGGTTCAACGCAATTTTGGTATACGCCATCCGTAATCGTCCGTTATAGTCATTCTAAAAAATGGCGCAGTGCTTTTCGGATGGAGTACTTCAGTGACCGGGATGAGGCCATAATTCAGTCTGATGGAAAAGGTAGCAGAATTGCAGGCTGTTCGCTGAACACCGATGTTCTCATTTTTCCGAAATGTTACTGGAGATTTGAGCTGAAATATTGGCGTTGGGATAAAAATACGCGCACAAATTCTCTACAAATGCTTCCAATTACGACGGTCTTGAGTTATCAATTTTAGTGATATTACTTCAACGGCGTTATCGGGATTCGATTTTATAAAAAAGAGCATATCCCGAATATTTTATATACTTGCACAAATTCAAAAGAGCAAGCGCGTAGAGAATGGCAAAAAATTTACTGATTGTGGAGTCACCGGCCAAGGCCAAGACTATCGAAAAAATACTGGGAACGGATTTTCAAGTCAAGAGTTGTTTTGGACATATTCGTGATCTGGAAAAGGATGAAATGGGCATTGATATTAAAAATAATTTCAAACCCACTTATAAAATATCGGACGACAAAACCAAAGTGGTGAATGAATTGAGGCAGTTAGCCAGAAATTCGGAAGAAGTTTGGCTGGCATCGGATGAGGACCGTGAAGGTGAAGCCATTTCCTGGCATTTATGTGAAGTATTGGGTTTAGATCCCTTGAAGACAAAAAGGATCGTTTTCCATGAAATCACCACACCTGCCATCAAGCATGCCGTCGAAAATCCACGAACGGTGAATATGAATCTGGTGAATGCCCAGCAGGCCCGTCGTATTTTAGATCGAATTGTCGGTTTTGAATTATCGCCTGTTTTATGGCGCAAAATTAGTCGCAGCAATTCTTTGTCAGCAGGTCGGGTGCAATCGGTAGCTGTTCGTTTGATCGTAGAACGTGAACGTGAAATCAATCTTTTTTCGGCCGAAAGCACCTTTAAAATTGAAGCCGGATTTTTTGCCAAGGACATCAATCAAAGAGATGTTTCATTTAAAGCAGAATATGCATCCCGTATCAAAGATGTGCAGGGTGCCATGCAATTTCTTGATAAATGTAAAGGTGCACAATACCGCGTTGAAGATATTCAGGTAAAACCGGGAAAAAAATCACCTTCTGCTCCTTTTACGACCTCAACCTTGCAGCAGGAAGCCAGTCGTAAATTAGGGTATAGCGTAAGTAAAACCATGTTGATCGCTCAAAAATTGTATGAAAGTGGTCATATCACTTATATGAGAACCGATGCAGTGAATCTTTCTGCAACGGCTCTGGAGGACATACAAAAACAAATTGTCGGTGATTACGGCGATCATTATCATCAACGAAGGGCTTATAAAAATAAGAACGACAATGCCCAGGAGGCGCATGAGGCTATTCGTCCCACATCCATGTCGACCAAACAAGTTGAAGATTGGGATCAGCAAAAACTTTATGACCTGATTTGGAAACGCACCATGGCTTCACAAATGAGTGATGCCATTCTTGAAAAAACGGTTGCCACCATTGGCATTTCTACACAAGATCAAAAATTAACGGCACAAGGTGAGGTATTAAAATTCGACGGCTTTTTAAAATTATATCTCGAAAGTAAAGATGATGAGGATACGGATGAGGAATCAGAAGGAATGTTGCCATTATTAAAAGTTGGGCAGGATTTGAATTTAAATCAAATGCGGGCTGTGGAGCGATTTAGTCGTCCCCTTCCAAGATATACGGAGGCTTCATTGGTTAAAAAATTGGAAGAATTGGGCATCGGCCGTCCTTCAACTTATGCACCTCCCATCAGCACCATCCAAAATAGATATTTTGTTGTAATAAAGGTTAAGG
>DAIRSC010000100.1:0-8013 GCA_036804585.1 Chitinophagaceae bacterium | reverse complement strand
AGTTTTGTGATTGCCAGTAGTTGAGCCTCAATCCGATTCCCCATTTACTAAGTAACCCTGCATTCATCATCCATCCATTTCCTGAGGTGCTGTTAAGAGTTTTTGTAGGAGATAAGTCTTTGAAAAGTACCCCATAAATTTCAGCCTTTATTTCTTGAATGATTCCATAAAAATCATGTTGATATTTGAGCCCGGCTGCAGCATTGAGTAATGTTTGTAAGGGGGTTGTGTCGATATCCAATTGGCCGCCGCGATGAGTAAGCATACCTTGCCACAACAAACGAATGGACTGTCGACGATTGGAGAATAATTTGGCTGAAGATGAGTGTCCTGCCGTAAAACGTTCTTGGTAATCAGAACCCGGGTATTGCATCCGATCCCAACTAATCCAGGTATCCGACCAAAGACGGGAACCCCATTTTTTGAACTGCAAACCCATTTCATTGTGGTGGGTTATAAAACGCTCATAATCCAGTAAGGGCTCGATTAGTCGGTGTCCGACTTGGGCTTCGATATTGCCAAATAGGATGGCGTATTCTCCATTTTGGTATTTGATACTAAAACGTGGTACGACTTCCTGTATGCCGGCATTGCCAAAATCTTTTTTTAAAAACAATCCACCAGTCAAGGATAAATTTGGATGTGCTTCATATTGTAATTCCGTCTGCAACATGGTTCCGAACAGCGTATAACCCTGGGCCATTTCCTGAAAAAATTCATTGTTCCGGAAAAAAGAATGCGAAGCCAATTTGAGGGAAATGCGCTCCTGACAGCTTCGGCTGGTATCAGGGGAATGTTCTTCCAGTGCACTTTGGTCCAACTGCGCAAATGTGTGAAAGGGGCCCACCAGCAGCAGACTAAACAGAAAGCATTTTGCGTAGCCTTTTAACAATGGAAAAGAAAGTTTGTTTCTATGAGACGCCTCTTCTGGTACAAATTGGAAGCAAGTTGAATCAGATTTAACGTCGCACGAATCCAGGGTGTGAAAGCGTTCATTCATTTGTCAAATGTAAAGAGACCATCGCAAAACTATCCATTCAATCCATTAAACGGCATTTATCAATAGGGGCTGTTGTTTATCTCACTGGCGCTTCAAATTTAAGGAAGCGTTCAAGGGATAGTCCCGCACGTGCGAGGCTACCCTTGGACGATGACGCCAAAGTTGAAGATGCCGGTGAGAAGTGAAAATCAAGAAATGAACTGCAAGCTTATTGAAGAGATATAAAAAATTACCGTGCATTTAAATGAGCACAATTCACACCAAAATGCAATGATATCAAATGCTTTCACGTTAAACAGCAGCCCCTAAATAAAGTCAGAAACCGTTATGCACCAGCCAGCAACAAGGATTTTAAATCTTCGTTGATGGATAGAATTTCGGTGGCGATTTCTTCCTGATTCAGAATAAGTGCAAAAGCAGCGAGGGTTTCAAAAAATTCAGATTCTGTTTTTTTCTTGTTGGTATCTCCGGCATGCACCCATATAGCGCGATATTCATCTTTTACCATTTTTAAGATTTTTTTGCGATGTGTTTCCTCAGAAATCAGGTAAAGGCAGAGATAAGCATTGGCTTTGGATACCATATCCCAATAGTTTTGGTCGCCACTTGATATTTTATCATCAATGGTGCCGATATGGTTTTGAAGCTTATCGAGAATTTGCTGCTGTTCGGGCAGGGTATATTTAAAACTTTCATCATCAACGTTGAAAATTACCTTTTCGCCCCATGCCCTGTCCAGAATAAATTGCTCCAACGTAATCCAATTACAAAAACTATACATATCCATTTCACTGTTCTTAGTGGTGTAGGCCATTTGATAGTATCCGGCGCTAATTTTGAGATAGTGGTTAAATTGATGAGGCTCAATGATTGCCCACTTTTTATATGCACTTCCCAGTAAAGCATATCGTTCGGAAGTTATATTGAGTTGTTGCATCAAGTTGATTTTGTGAATGATTGCCTTGATTTGCTGACCCATTTTTTTGGCCTCATCTGAGCCTGGTGCGATGCTATTATCCAGGAAATTCGACAAAATATGTTTACAAGAAATATTGCAATATTTTTCAATCGATTTCACATTAAAAGTGGCTTTTTCGAGGGTAAATAATTTTTCATATTTACGAATGGCAATATCGAAACGATTAAATTCGGAATAAGCATAGGCTTCTTCTTCCAAGATATCTGCATCATCGATATCGCTTTTTTCGATGCGTTTAGAAATCAATTCCAGTTCTTTGTATAAGCTATCCGTGTTGTAAAAATCAATGTCGGCTTTGCTCAGTAAATTGATAATATCGTTTTTTGCTTCTTGAGGAAAATCATATTCCATCACAATATTGGCAGAATGTTTTTTGTCCTGTACCAAACGATAAAATGGTTCGCCGTAACATTGGTAAGCGCCCCAGGTGTTGGTATATTTAAACTTGTTGAAGGTTTCTTTTCGGGCATTGCGAACAGAGGTGCCAAAATCATCTCCGTCCAGCATGCTTGCGTAAAACACATTGGCGAACTCAAGTGCCGCCTGATCATCAATCGCCCATCCGGTAACCACTACTGCTTTGACGCCCATTTTAATCAGTTGAGTACCGATATTGGCGGCTAGTCGTGTGCGGTGCCGGCTGAATGCTTCAGATTGTTGGTTCATGGTGCCAGAAAAACAGCAATTGATAAATACCATTTCCGGAGTTACTTGCATTTGATTAAATTCATTTGTCGTGAGCAACAATGGTTTTTCTTTTTTACTATCCATATACTTGCCAATCAAAATGCCGGATTCCTGATTGTTTTCAGCATCAAAAATACCATGAGCTGAAATGTGAACGACCTTATAGTCACTGACATGTAAGGCCTTGATGATATCGCTGCTTTTACCGAAGATGATGGGTTTAGGGATATTGGGCATTTCTTTTTTAAGCTTCAGATATACGGATTCTGCTTCACGCGCCGCTCCTGATAGTTGTTGAGCAGCACTAAATCCTTCCAGATCAGGATCGCCAATGATGAGCACTTGATTTCCTTTTGATGAATAAACCACATTGCGGTAATCCATGGTTGCGAGTTGTCGGATCATTTTTGAACTGACGCATAAGGGTTTGTTCTTATCAAGTGAGGCTTGTAATAGTTCCCAGGGATAGGCGGCTGTATATTCATCCAAGACCCATAGGATACTGTTGCGACTGCTGATATTTTCTTTAAAGTCGTTGGGTATAAGCATTTCGAAAATCACTTTCGATTCTTCCGGCGTCCATTTTTCCTGGGTTGAAATTTTATCAATGATTTCTTCCAATAAACGAATGTTGCTCCGGAGATCCTGTCTTTCTTCTCTTGCGCTTGCGGTCGAAGAATAGAATGATAGATATCTGTAATTGTTATCGCCTTCTTTTTGTTGATTTAACACGGTGAGTCGTTGCCACCATTCTGTGCTGCTTTCTGAGGTAAGTCTGTTTCGGTTGCCATAAGATTTTCGCAGTTTTCTTTCCATCCATTCAACGGCTAATCCTTCGAAGTTTTGTTTGGATATTCGATCTAATGTTCGAAAACACTGAATTGCTTTATCGTCATACAATTCAACAAATTCAACATGTTCGATGTGACGAATATTATGTCCTTGTAGTTGTAAGGTTTTGGCGTTGGCATTGGCGATACCTTGTAAGATACCCATGCAAGAACTTTCGATGGTCAGTTTGCCATACTCTGCACCAATGATGAGCACCGAAATGCCTTTAACTTTTTTCTTTTGGTGATCGGCTTCCTGACGATTTAGTAAATAGCTGATACAAGCTTTTTCAACGGAGATGGATAAATGTTGTTGGCTAAACCGTTCGATATCACCTAGCCCAATAATGATTGCTCCTTTAAACGAAGCTTCATGTGCATTTTGTGTAATAAAAAAATCATAAGTGCCTACTGGTCCGGGATAAACTCCCAAACGATGTTTGTCGGACATGGCTCTTTTGAGGTAAATATCTGCGGCATATTCCGCATTCAGGATTCCATCCCGGTTAAAATGTCCAAGAATAATGGGGTATCGACTGTATTTTAAATCGCCGCGTGTGACGCTTACTTTGAGCGGGGTCAACATCGCTTCTTCTTTCTTGGCTTCTGTTGGAAGACCTAAAATACCGAGTATACCATTTTCTTCGTCGCTTTCAAATACACGGGTATCATTGAGCACGAACTGTCTTTTTTTAGCTGGAATCAAATCTGGTTTACGTACAAATTGATTGGTTGTTCCGGTTGTGAGCAAGTCACGAATTCCTTTAAATAAACTGTTGTCATTAGCCAGCCCGCCATGCGTAACGGCTGTAAAATAAAGGGCTGTATCCCGGTTGATATTTTCTGGAATACCGGTGGCCCATGTTACGCTTTGATCACCTTCGGCAGTACCCGTGAATTGTAATTCTCCTTTGTGGGTGATGTGGAATCCATTGGGGGTATTTTCGTCCTTGCCGGCTAAATACACCACATTGGAAAAATCAATTTTGTGGGCATTACTTTGAACAAATGAGCGGAAAGTGGCAAATTCATTGAGGGTATTTTCGTCAGGCATATTCCACTGCAATCCACTCGCCTGCTGAAACTGTCTCCATGTTTCGGCTTTACTGAAGTCGTGCGAATCTTTATTCACCGGCATCAGATTTAATAAGCCCGGATATTTGGCAAACATATTGATGAGTTCATCAATGTGATGCTGAAAATCAATTTTGCCCAATAACTTCACCTTGCTGTCTTTGCCGGAAAGTACATACGGGATGCGATATGCGCCCATCCATGGCGTGCCCAACATGATAAAACGGAATTGAGGTCGTTTGTTGAGCTCTTTCCAGAGCTGAGGATTTCTGAAAATAAAATCACGGGCAACCAATCCACCCATACTATGTGCGATAATATGAACGGTTTGTTTGTATTTACTTAATCGTTGCATCACCTCGTCTAAACGGACTCCTGCTTGTGCAACTGATTTGCGCCAGTCGTAGGGGAATGTAACAACATCAAAAGAATCGCTGAGATAGTCGGTGAGTTTTTTGTAAGATGTTTTGATCAGTCCGGTTGCTTCGATGTTTTCTTCGTTGATATCCAACTGACTTAAATCGCCCATCATCATTCTGAGATAATGCAGCCAAATCAGGCTTTTATTTTTTTCAAGCACAGAGCCCATGATGCCGGGTATAAGAACGATAATGGGTTTTTTACCACTCACCTGGTCGTTGAAGATGCGGCCATATTCAATACCTAAAATTCCACGCACAGTTTCATCGGCGCTGCCTCGGCGATATTCCGCAAAGGATGGGATGAGTTCGGATTTGGCATTGAGTGCGGCAGCGATGGCATCCTGTGTTTTTTTATTTTTAAAGTAGCTAAAGTGGTTGACTTCCGTTCCTTCATCAAAAAAATATTGAACCGGATTTTGTCGCATCAGTCCCAGATACATGGAATTGGTATTGACGATTAAATCATTCTTTGCCTGGAACAACATTTTTGATAGCAGAATACTCAATCCGCCTAAGCTAATACTCAATGCGCCATTGCCGGAAATGACCGCAATGCGGTTTTGGAAAAGGCCGTATGGATTTTCGGAGCTCATTTCGCCTGGGCTGCGGAGAACTTTAATGAATAAAGATTCCGGGTTCATGGATTCCAGTCCGGGGAGTACATTTGTTTCATTTTTGCTGTTCACGATTTCTGCAATCATTTCTTTGCAGATACTTACGAGCGGCGAAGCCTTACTACCAAAAGGAATACTCAATACATTGATGAGTACATTAAAATAGTTTTCGATGCGCTGACCCATGAGAGATGTGCCGCCGGCGGGACAAGCTACCCGTATAAATTTACCAATATGAATTTTTTTCTTTTTCAGGGATTGGCGAATGGCCCGAATATGATCAGCATCTGATTTGGCATGATGCCGCTCAAGTAAACTCAATACGGTATCGGTAAATCCTTCCTGATATTCACTGAAACGCACTAATAATTCTCCAACCAGACCACCACGTGAGTGTGAAATCAAATCAAGTTTTGTGTTTGCGGGAACTGCATCAATGAGTTCGCGAACATTTTGAATGGGACTTTTTGTAAGTGTTTCATGTTGAAAGCCTAGAATGCGATCGCCATAAATGGATAACATTTGCAACCACAAACTTTTGTTTTCAGTATTAAGCTCTGCAAATGAACCGGTTGTGGAAGATCCGGTACCATGTAAAAACAACAGAAAAGGCTGATCACTTTCCTCTTTAATATATTTCGATTTCAGTTCAAAGTTTTCGTTGATCCAATATAATCCACTTTGACCTTCAAGTGATTTTTCTTCGAAACGAGTTGCGAGGGTCTTAATACCTACTTGAATGGCTTTTTTTGTAAAAACATGGATAACCTTCAGGGCAATTTTTTTGATGATGCCTCTACTTTGATCATCGCTTTCGATACTCAAAGGCAAATCAAATACGTCGTTGATGCCTCTTTTGCCGGCAGTTTGCTCAGGGAAAACATCATCAAAAACATCGCTGTTACCGAACCAGGTTGTATTGTCGTCAAAAACGAGTTCAACCATTTTATTGGGGTCCATTTCCATTTGAACTTCCTGAGAACTACTTCGATTGTTGCTGATGACATAGGATTGTACCAGTTCTAATCCTTCAGGGACATTGCTTTCAATGCCTGGAGTTTCTTTTGCGTAAAATCGGATTTTGCGGTTTGTGGTTTGCATAGGTTGTGCTTATTGGACGGTTAAATGAGCCCATTGATTCAGGGTTAGTCAAGAATACTGAGATGAACAGTATCTGAAATCTGGACTCTAACAAATGAGTATTTTGTATTCAACTTAATTCGTTTGGATTGACAAGATACGAAAAGGCTGGCAAATTTATATGGCACATTTGTATACAAGATAAAATGATGGTGAAATGAAACTCAACAAATTATAAGGGGCATGGTGACTTTGATATTTAGTCGTTGAAAACTTCGGCATGTGTTGAAGTGTGCGACGCAATTGCGATGGGTCATGTTCCCGACAATGATTTCAAAAAAAATATGTCGGTTAACAAAACTTAGACAAGCTCCGTCCTGGACTTCAACGTATTTTTACAATATCCTTGAAAGTTATAATGTTTATTTGATTGTTTGTGGTGTGGATTCCAATCAAAAAATTCACTCATATACTTTGTGCAAACCAATCAACGTAGGTTTTTCTGCTTTGAATGAGGTGGAAGTTTCTTATTTAATAGCGGCTACAGCTTATCTCAGTGGCACTTCAAATTTAAAGAGGTGTTCAAGGGATAGTGCTATTGTACAGCCCGTGATCGATGACGCTGAATAAGCCAGTGAGAAGTGAAAATCAAGAAATGCATTTCAAGCTTATTGAATTGATTTGACAAATTGCCGTGCATTTAAAAAAGCGAAATTCACCCCTGAATGTACTGATATCATCTACTTTCACATTAAATAACAGCCCCTAAATATCTACCCGATTCAGGCATCGGGAATGATTGAAATGAACATGCTGACATCTAATCAGCTTCGGGTTCATATTTAAGATGTAGTGGTCATATTCAAAGCACACAAATATTTAACAACCATTAAGGACCTGTGTAGATGTTGGTAGATCATTTTGCAACCGGATTGTATTCTATACAGGCAGAAAGTGATGGCAGAAAAAGGCATGGTGGTTTTATCAAAAATAGAATTGTTCATAGTTTTGCCCCCCGACAACTGTCTCCTTGTGAGGCGGTTTTTAATTACGGAGAACGTGTGGTTAAAATATTTTTCATTACATGATTTTAAGGCGATTTGATTGCCGGGATTTCATGTCGATAGTCATCAAATAGTTCAGGTAGATTTTTATAATTGTGAATTGCGAACACTTAAAACCTGCATAGATCCATCTATAAGGCACCCCGGTCCTTGTCTTGGCTAAAATTTAACCTTTTCCTTTCAAGTGGGAAGATCAACTTTGAGATATGTTCCTCTTCGAAATGCATCGCTTTTTGCCGTTTGGCGATCTGTTTTAATATCTT
>DAIRSC010000099.1:0-8040 GCA_036804585.1 Chitinophagaceae bacterium | reverse complement strand
AATTACTCCATCATGTACTGGAATCAACTATTTTCAAGTTAATCAGCAAGCCCTAGGTAGTGCCATTAAAATCCCGGGGTGTTCCATACCAGAAAGGGGCAATCACTTTGGCTATATAATCGGCTAAAAGTTCGGCTTGCTGTGGTGGGCTGAGTTTTTCACGTTTTTTGCGCAGCAGATGACGCTGCGATAAAGTATTTTGGTAGCTCTGTTTTTTATCGCTTGCGGAGATCTGTACAATAAAAAGCAAAGCAAAAAACAAGGATAAGCCGATGTGGCGCAAGAATTTTTTCATGGAAGCGGAAATTTTTCTGCACGATGCAGATAAACAGCTGTTTGCATAAATGCTGAAATGCTGAGTATTAAATGGAGCAGGGGCTGTGTTAGGGATGCTGCGAAAAGCCCGCATCCGCATTGGCGGAGCGTACTTGTAGCAAGCAGCCCGACCCGCAGGGGAACGCCCTGAATATTAGTACCAATTGTATTAGCTATTAAAAAATTCCCGTTCTCTTTTCCGTCGGTCCTTCTCGACTCGGGCACTGATAAAAATACTGATTTCGTATAAAATCCAGAGCGGGATAGTGACGATGATTTGGCTGAATACGTCAGGAGGAGTAATAACAGCTGCTAAAATGAGGATGAAAACCACGGCATATTTGCGATAGGTATTCATAAATTTAGGGGTGAGGATACCGAGTTTCGACAAGAAATAGACCAGAACGGGTAACTCAAAAACCAATCCGGTTCCTAAAACCAGACCGATGAGGGTATCGAGGTAATCGTCGATTTTGATGATGTTTTGAAATTGTTCGCTCAGGGTATAACTGGCAAAAAAGTTGACGGTGTAAGGCGTGATGATAAAGTAGCCAAATGATACACCAAAAAAGAACAGGAGGGAAACCCAGAAGATGAGTCCACGGGCATGTTTGAGTTCACGGATGCTTAAGGCGGGTTTAATAAATCGCCACAATTCCCAAATGATATATGGAAAGGCTGCAATGAAGCCGAATACAAATGCCGATGAAAAACTCATCATGAATTGTCCGGAGAGTTGGGTGTTTTGAAAACTGATTTGTACATCTCCCAGGCACAAACTATCGATTTTGATTTGTTCGCCGAGCCAGCACAACCACTTATAACTCGGGAAATTACTTTTGGTAGGGGCCAAAATGACATTATCGAAAATTTCACCTATGAACACAAAAGCGATGATGGCACATGTAAACATGACCACAGCACTGCGCACGACATGCCAGCGCAAGGCTTCGAGGTGATCGACAAAACCCATTTCTTCAAGGGTATGTGCAGACTTCTTTTTAAATAATTGTCGGGCCAATGGGATTATTTTTTTTCAACCTGGGCGGTGAAACCTATAGAGAGAGGGGCATTGTCGGCATTGGCCATGATGAGAGCATTTTTTTGGACATTGCCCGGTTTGCCGGCGCTATTAAATTCCAGAATCACTTCGCCTTCTTGTCCGGGTAAGATGGGCTCTTTAGGAAATGTGGGTGCTGTGCATCCGCAACTGACCTGAATATTGGAAATGAACAAAGGATTTTGTCCGACGTTTTTAACAATCCAGGCATGGCTCACTCTATCTCCTTCTTTCATTTTGCCAAAATCGAACTTGGTTTCCTTTACTTCGATGGTGGTTTTCGGCATGGATTTCATTTTTTCATCGCGGGCGGCAGCGTCATTAGGCGGCAGTTCGTGCTGATGGGATGGGTCGCCGATTCCGAATTTATTAAACAGGGCCGTATTACTGATTCCGCTCAATTCTACCAGTGCAATGGCGAATACAGAGAGGGTGAGTACCGTTAAGAGGATGGTCTTTACAGTTGCATTCATGGCGCAAAAATAAACGAAATCATTGAGTGTGTGCAGTATTAACCGACTCTTAGGTGAAATCATTTTTCAACGAGGTGATTGATGCGAATTACGCTAGGCTGGTTTACGAAGATGTTCAGTAAATGAATGATGAATGAGTTCAACTCTGATTATCGAGATCAGTGATTTTATGATAGGTCAATGATGGTTGCGCTGAATTTGGAGCTTTATATTTTGTTTCGTTTCAACAGAAAAAAATCTTTCATGAACCGGGCGCATTCATCGGCGAAAAGTCCCTGGTCAATTTGTGTTTTGCTATGGAATGGAGAGTGGGTGCAACAGCGCCTGTGTCCGTTTTTGTCATCATTGGCGCCCCAAACGATGCGACTAATTTTGCTCCAGTGTAAAGCGCCGGCGCACATCAGACAAGGTTCGAGGGTGATATAAAGGGTGCAATCGGTCAGATATTTACTTCCCAAATATTGAAATCCGGAAGTAATAGCAAGGATTTCGGCATGGGCGGTCACATCGTTGAGTAGTTGTGTTTGATTGTGGGCTTTGGCAATCACCTGATCACGAGCTACGAGAATGGCACCTTCAGGAATTTCATCCTGATCGAAGGCATTTAGGGCCTCCCGCATGGCCATTTGCATAAATCGTTCATCGGTACTGCTCCAGGTAGGCATAAAATTTATTTTTGATGAATACTTATTTCGGCTTTGCCGGCACCAATGAGCGGTTTTTTCAAATTTTTGACTTCTATTTCATAAGGGATTCCTTCATAGTCAAAAGCCATACTTTCTTTTTCCGCAACAATTTGTTCGTCTACAATTTCATCGTCCTTTCGCACCGAAATACTAACTTTTTTACGGGTAATTTCACCGATGGTTATCACGATACTTCCATCGGTGCCTTCGATGATTTTTTGGGTATTGGCATCAACCAGACTTTCAATACCGGAGGCGGGAATATTGAGATGATTTTTAGGGCGGGAATTTTTTTGAGCCTCGCCGCTTTTTTTTTCATTACCACATGCAGCCAGGAAAAGGAATGTGATGCCGATGAATAAAATGTGCTGGGTTTTTTTCATAGTTTCCAAAATTAAGGGGTAATAACAAAGTACAGGTTAGGACTATTTATAATTTAACATTTAGATTTTTGCCGGAATAATGTTTGAAAATACGGTTCATGAGGGTATAAACTTCCGGATGATCTTGACGGAGTAATTCGGGTTTTTCGAAAAAATATTCAGAGACCACAGCAAAACATTCAATATCGCTGCTACCACCATAAGGGTTGATGTCGGACTCTCGCGTGTGTATTTCGCGGATCATTTGACGGATCATATTCATCCAGGGTTGAATCAAATGTTTTGGAATGAAATATTCCGGAATGCCATCTACCGAGCCATCTGCTTTGTCGATGAGATGAATAAATTCGTGCAAAGCGGTATTTGCACCTTCCTTGCGATCGCAGCCGGTGCGCACCGCATCGAGAGAAAGTAACATAGTGTCATTGAGATATCCATCACCAACCATGCCCATGATACTTTTGTTTTTACCGCTTTCAAATTGTTCATCAAAATGACCTTCATAAAAAATGATTTCACGAATATTGGGGTAGGTCCATTCCGGAAAAGCATACAATGGAATCATGGCAGAAGCAGCTACAAGTACCTCATCGGCAAATACATGTTTGGCATTCCCGGCAGAGGTAAAACGAACCGTTTCAATAAAATCTGCAACCCGATCGATATATAATTGACGAAGTTCACCGCTGCGGAGTTGTTTAAAGAAGGGGACTTGTTCTTCCAGGACTTGGTGGATGCTTTTTTTTCTGATCGTGTTAAAGGATTAACCATTTTAGAACCGCCTCTGCTGATTCTTAAAAGATAAATGATTCCACCGATAAAGAGGATAAAAACAAGGATTGCCATTGTGTGTAAAGAAACAACAATATTCTAAAGAGCTCATCGCATAGCAGGGCTTTTCAATGCGATTTATGTTTTGTTAAAAAAATAACCCCGGACGCATTGATCCGGGGTTGATTTATTTTTAAAAGATAGAGATTAGCCCACCACGTTGATGGAATGATTACAGAAACTAAGCGTTCATATAACTCTCAATGGGTTCGCAGGTACACACTAAATTTCTGTCGCCGTGGGTGTTATTCACGCGGCTCACAGAAGGCCAGAATTTATTTTGTCGAACCCAGTCAAGTGCATAAGCAGCTTTGGTGCGGCTGTAAGGTCGGTTCCATTCATCGGCCGTTAATATGGCTTGTGTATGAGGGGCATGTTTTAATACATTGTCTTTTGCATCCGCTTTCCCATTCATGATTTCTTCAATTTCCTCACGGATACAAAGCAAGGCATCGCAAAAACGATCGAGTTCGGATTTGTCTTCGCTTTCGGTGGGTTCAATCATGAGGGTACCTGCCACCGGGAAGGAAAGTGTAGGGGCATGGAATCCGAAATCCATCAAACGTTTAGCCACATCTTCGGCTTCAACACCGGCTACTTTAAATGGACGAAGGTCAACGATAAACTCGTGGGCGCAAGTGCCATTGGTGCCGGTATATAAAATTTTATACGCCTTCTCCAAACGGGCTTTCATGTAGTTGGCATTGAGGATGGCATATTCGGTTGAACGGCGAAGCCCAATAGCGCCAAGCATTTTAATGTACCCATAAGAAATCAAGAGGATACTTGCACTTCCATATGGCGCTGCACTGACGGCATGAATGGCCTGAACGCCGCCGGTTGCATGAACCGTATGGCCGGGTAAGAAAGGGGCCAATTGTGATTTCACGCAAATAGGTCCCATCCCGGGGCCACCACCACCATGCGGAATTGCAAAGGTTTTATGCAGGTTTAAGTGACAAACATCTGCACCAATATTACCGGGACTGGTAAGTCCAACCTGGGCATTCATGTTCGCACCATCCATATATACTTGTCCGCCATGTTGATGAATGACCTCGCAAATTTCTTTAATAGTTTCTTCAAACACACCATGTGTGGAAGGGTAGGTAACCATCAGGCCTGCCAGGTTTTGCGCATGCTCAGTGGCCTTGGCTTTGAGGTCGTTGACATCAATATTTCCTTTATCATCACATGCAACAATCACAATTTTGTAACCACACATAGCGGCACTGGCTGGGTTAGTGCCATGTGCTGAAATAGGAATTAAAATCACATTGCGGTGATGATCGCCGCGGCTTTCATGATAGGCTTTGATGACGAGTAATCCGGCATATTCACCTTGCGCACCGCTGTTGGGTTGAAGGCTGCAGGCATCAAAGCCCGTAACCGCACAAAGGTCTTTTTCTAATTCGGTAATCATTTGCTGATAACCCTTCCATTGGTGCTTAGGTGCAAAAGGATGCAATGAACCCCAATGAACCTGGCTGACAGGAATCATTTCGGAAGCTGCATTTAATTTCATGGTGCAACTACCCAAAGAAATCATGGAGCGGTTCAGGGCAAGGTCCTTATCTTCCAGCGACTTCAAATAGCGCATCATTTTACTTTCACTGTGATGTGTGTTAAATACAGGATGACTCAGGTATTCAGATGTACGTGTGGCCCAATCCGGGATGTTGTTTAAAGCATCAGCGAATTGAATACTTCCGGCATTCAGTTGTTTCGCAAGGGCTTCAATATGTTCCGGTAAAATGGTTTCATCCAGGCTAATACCGATATGTTGTTGATCAAATACAAATACATTGAATCCGGCTTCTTCCAAACTTTTACGACTTGCCTGTGCATCTGCAACCTGAACTTTGAGGGTATCGAAATAATGCGCGTGAACATTTTGCTGCCCCAATGCATCTGCGAGTGCTTTGGTATATAAGGAAACTCTTTTAGCTATATCACGCAAGCCATTCGGGCCATGGTACACGGCATACATGGCTGCGATGTTTGACAACAAGGCCTGTGCCGTACAAATATTGGAGGTGGCTTTTTCGCGTCGGATATGTTGCTCGCGGGTTTGTAATGCCATGCGTAAACAACGTTCACCCTGAGCATCCACAGTCACGCCGATGATACGGCCTGGAATGACCCTTTTATATTCATCTTTGGTCGCAAAATATGCGGCATGTGGTCCGCCGAAACCCATTGGAATTCCAAAACGTTGTGTGGAACCAACGGCAATATCAGCGCCTAATTCGCCGGGAGGGGTTAATAAGGTCAATGCCAAAATATCGCAGGCCATCACCACGCCGCAATCAACGGCATGCGCCTGATTGATAAAAGAACGATAGTCGCAAATGTGTCCTTCGGCATTCGGGTATTGAATCAAGGCTCCGAAATAGGTTTCATCTAATTGAACTTGTGCATAATCGCCAAAGACCAATTCGACGCCCACAGGGGTTGCCCGGGTTTTTAAAACATCAGTGGTTTGGGCAAATACCCGCTGGTCCACAAAAAAACGGTGTTTGCCCTCTTTGCCTTTGCTACCATTCAGGAGTGTCATGGCCTCGGCTGCTGCGGTAGCTTCATCGAGCAGAGAAGCATTGGCAATCGGTAGGGCGGTCAGATCACTGACCATGGTTTGGAAGTTAAGCAAACTTTCAAGGCGGCCTTGTGCAATTTCGGCCTGGTAAGGAGTATACTGGGTATACCATCCTGGGTTTTCAAATAAATTTCGCAAAATGACGCTGGGTGTAATAGTGCCATAATAACCCTGTCCGATACAATCTTTCAAGAGGGTGTTTTGCTGTCCCAACAAAGTGATGTGACGCAGGTACTCAAACTCGCTCATGGGGGCGTTTATATTCAATTCGGTTTGTATACGAATCGATGCCGGAACGGTTTTGTGAATGAGCTCGTCCATGCTATTACAGCCTATGGTACGCAGCATTTCAGAAGTTTCCGAATCATTGGGTCCAATATGACGTTCAATGAATTCGTGTTGTTGTTGGGAACGTAAAAGCATCTTGAGAAATTTATCAGATTTAAAATGGATGCAAATTTACGAATCCCTGAGGATAGGCGGATATATTTTTGTCAAATACCGAATCGGGTTTATTGGAATTTAAAGGGGTGCATGATTCCTTTATACGCTAACAGGTCAACTTTGAGCGAACCGAAGAGGATTTCGGCCTTTGCCCGGATGGGAATATGATTTTCATCATCTGAGAGCCAAACCATCAAGTCTTCTTCTTTTTTGAAAATGCGACCTTTTTGTAAAACCGGCACAAATTTTAGGCAGCGTATTTTTCCCCAGGCCGACTTAATCATTTCGCGACCTTTGAACTTAATTTTTAAATCATACATTTCGCCATCGACGATAGTGGGTACTATGAAAATTTGACCTTCACGGGCACTTCCCAAATCATAAGTTCTGGCCAGAAAAAAACCGGAAAGCATATCCTGGGTGCCGGTTTTGATATTAACGGTTTTGCCATTGGCGCTCACCGTATTTTTATAGTGATTAAACACATAATCCTGTGCCATTCGAAAACCACCTTCATCGATGCGTCGACCAAAAAACCAAGGCAGGAGGGCTTGGTCGTCGATATAGGTTTCATATCGATCGCGCACCTTAAAGAAGAAATCGAAGGTGCCTTTGGATTTTCCGATTCCAACCACATGCATCGTATTGCGGTCGCCAAATTTTTTATTTTCGGGAAGGATTTCAATCGTTGCGACAACGGCATCAATGAATCCATAATGGATCAGGTAAGTTAGTTTTTCACCTCTTTGGAAGGCGTTGTTCCGAACGGTCGGTAATTGGGCATAAAGGGTCTGTATGCTTAAGATAGAAATTACGGACAAGAAGAGATTACGCATGATGTGTATTTCAGAACAAATATATTTGGAATAATTACACCGCTTCATGCGGATGTTTGAATTGACTCTTTTTTAAGTTAATGAGATTAAAACGTTGTCGGTAACTAAAATAGAGACCATAGCTATATTCCAGATACTGACCCTTCATATCAAAAAAAGGTTCGAATCGTAAATCCACATAGAATCCGGGCAGCAATTTTTTCTGATAAAAGGCTCTGATGAAAAGAAGTTCACGTTCCGGATGATAGACAAGTATTTTGGCGGTTTCATCAGAAGCCGATTGATAGAACCAAGCACCTTTGTCGGAAAGGTAGTTTTGCGATTGCCAGTAGTCGAGGCGCAATCCGATTCCCCATTTACTTAGTAACCCTGCATTCATCATCCATCCATTTCCTGAGGTGCTGTTAAGAGTTTTT
>DAIRSC010000098.1:0-8052 GCA_036804585.1 Chitinophagaceae bacterium | reverse complement strand
AATTCATACTGTTCAGGCTTATCAAAAAGATCTTGAACAGTTTTTTTTATTTATTCTATACACCTTTTCTGTTCTGGCTTTGCTGGACATTGGGCATTTGCAGTGTCGATCCTGGTTAGCCCATTTGTAAGATAGCGGCATGGAGTCCAAATCCATGAATCGCAAAATTTCCACCCTAAAATCCTTCTTTAAATTTCAGATTCGATCCGGTTTATTGTCGCAGAATCCGATGCAGAAAATCGTTTCTCCAAAAAATAGTAAACGCCTTCCCGTTTTTGTCAATGAAAATCAAATGGATCATTTGTTGGGTGAGGTCCATTTCCCGGATTCGTTTGAAGGAAAAACTGAAAGATTATTGATAGATACTCTTTACCAAACTGGCATGCGTAGGGCTGAATTATTGGGTTTACGCCTGATAGATGTTGATTTTGGTTTGAATCAATTTAAAGTTTTGGGTAAAGGTGGAAAGGAAAGGCTGATTCCATTTGGGAATGATTTAAAGGAGCAAATGCAATCCTATATCAATGAACGTAACATAATTCCCACTGAACATGAATTTTTATTTACGCGTTCCAATGGGAAACCCTTGTACGCCAAATATGTATACCTCATCGTGAATCGTTATCTGGCTCAATCAACTACGCTGAATAAAAGAAGTCCCCATGTATTACGACATACATTTGCCACTCATTTATTGAATCAGGGTGCAGAACTCAATGCCGTAAAGGAATTACTCGGACATGCTAACTTGAGTGCCACACAAATTTATACCCACAACACCATTGAAAAATTAAAAGAAATACATGCTAAGGCCCATCCCAGGTCTGATTGATTCACACGCACTTTCGTATATTCGTACTTTCGAGGTACGGGAACACGTAATCGACTGAAAGTATGTATTTGAAATTTACTTTTTTAGGCACAGGAACTTCACAAGGTGTGCCCGTTATCGGGTGTAAATGCCCTGTTTGCTTATCTGAGAATCAGCAGGATAAACGATTACGCACTTCATTAATGATTCAATCCGAAACTACGACGGTAGTTATAGATAGTGGTCCGGATTTCAGGCAGCAAATGTTGAGGAGTGAGGTAGAACGTTTGGATGGATTGATATTTACACATGCCCACAAAGATCATATCGCCGGAATGGACGATATTCGGGCATATAATTATTTACAAAGTGGTGCCATCAATGTTTATGCGACCAACGAAACAATTTGTGTTTTAAAAAGGGAATTTGATTATGTTTTTTCTAATTCGGGTTATCCCGGAATTCCGGAAGTCAACCTAGTACAAATTCAGTCTACAGAATCGTTTTTTGTGGGTGATATTGAATTTATTCCTATCCAAGTCATGCATCATCGTATGCCTGTTTTAGGCTTTCGGATTGGGCCATTTACGTATATCACAGATGCTAATTTTATTCAGGATAGCGAAAAAGAAAAAATTTATGGTTCGCAAATTCTGGTGTTAAATGCTTTGCGCCGCGAAAAACATATTTCACATTTTACCCTTGAGGAAGCACTGGACCTGGTGGAAGAAATTAAACCCCAACAGGCGTTTTTTACCCATATCAGCCATCAGTTAGGTCAGTATACCCAAGTGAGTCGGGAATTGCCCGATGGTGTTTTCCTGGCATATGATGAATTGGTGATTGAAATGGATGGACGTTAGTCAAATCAACAACAGGCCAAATTTTTCATTTTACATCCGGCACTTTGTCTGAAAAAAATCATTGAAAGCGATTATCTTCACAACCTAAAGGTCGAACAGGGAGTCGCGAAATAAACCCGTTGTGAATGTGTCGTATTCTTATAATCCTTTGGAGGAAACCCTGGAATATGCCCACAAAAAGAAAGAGTTATTTATTGGAATTCCTAAGGAAACTTCTTTTCATGAAAATCGTGTACCGCTAACCCCTCAGGCTGTGGCAGTATTGGTTAATAATGGGAATCGGGTAGTGGTTGAACATCAGGCGGGTGTAGCCTCATCATTTACGGATAATGACTATTCCGAAGCTGCGCAAAAATAGCCCATGGTAAACAGGAAGTTTTTGAATCGGACTTGATTTTAAAAACCGCACCAATTTCTCAAGAAGAACTGGATTTACTCAAAGATTGTCAAATTGTTATTTCACCGATTCATATTCCTTCATTAAGCAAGGAGCACCTTCAAAAATGTTTAGAGAAAAAAATTATCGGCATTGCTATCGGTAATATCAAAGACGATGCAGGATATTACCCGATTGTTCGATCGATGAGTCAGATTGCCGGGGTGCAATCCATTCATATTGCCTCGAGATACCTGGGGAACAATGATCAGGGAAATGGCATTTTAATGGGCGGTATTGCCGGAGTTCCTCCTGCCAATGTAGTCATCATCGGTGCTGGTATGGTTGGTGAATATGCTTGTCGCACGGCATTGGGGTGTGGCGCTCAGGTAAAAGTGTTTGATAATTCTATTTATAAATTGATGCGTTTACAGCGAACGGTTGGGCAGTCGGTATATACATCGGTAATTAATCCGGACGAATTAACTTTAGCATTGAAAGATGCTGATGTGGCCATTGGTGCACTTAAAATGCAAAAAGGGGTCATCCCGATGGTTGTTACGGAAAATATGGTCAAATCCATGCGACCCGGTTCCATTGTCATTGATATAAGTATAGACAATGGGGGGTGTTTTGAAACTTCGAGTTTGACAACCCATCAGGATCCCGTTTATAGGATGCATGATGTGATCCACTATTGTGTTCCCAATATCGCATCGGGTGTTTCTAAAACAGCGTCAACTGCAATCAGTAACATTTTAATGCCTTTATTATTGTCGGTTAGCGAAACCACCGGTGGTACGGATCATCTTATTCAGCATAAACCTGGTTTGTTATCGGCCACCTACATGTATAAAGGCAAATTAACCAGTAAGGCATTGTCCAGAAAATTTAGTTTAAAATTTACCGATTTAAATCTCATTTTTTCAGCGAATATTTAAGGTCATGAACAAGAGAAGAAAAATGAATAAAACCATTGCAGGTTATCATATGCTGATGATCCTTTCGGCAGTAGATTTTAGTTTTCATATTGAAGAGGAAAAAATCATTCGCGAGTATATCTTTCAGGAATTCCCGTTCAAAGTGGATTTAGACAATGAGATTCACCTCATCAGTTCCTTGCATCATGATGAATGGCGCGCTCATTTTTTGCAATGTATGGATGATTTTTATGAAGATTCCACCGAAACCGAACGAAACAGTTTGCTCAAATTTGCACTCTATTTGGCCAAAGCAGATGGTGTGATTACTGTGGAAGAAAATTCTTTCTTAAAACATTTATTCGAAGCCTGGGATCATGACCATGAGTAATCAAGACTCATGTTAAACGCATTTTCCAAACGCCGAGAATGGCTTCTTTTACAATGCCTTTGGTCATCTTGGATTGACCTTCCTTACGATCAACAAATGTGATGGGGATTTCAGCAAGCCGGAAGCCTTTTTTCCATGCCCTGTACTTCATTTCAATCTGAAAGGCATAACCAATGAATCGAATTTCGTCCAGATTGATGGACTCAAGCACCTTTTTGGTATAACAAACAAAACCAGCAGTACAATCTTTAACGGGCATCCAGGTAATTAATCTAACATAAACCGATGCACCATAAGAAATCAGGATTCGATTCAAGGGCCAGTTTTCTACTTTTCCTCCTGTAACATATCGCGATCCAATCGACAAATCGCTAGATCCATTTTTACAATTTTCATATAAGCGGATCAGGTCTTTTGGGTTATGAGAATAATCGGCATCCATTTCAAAAATATACTCATATCCTTTAGCCAGGCTCCATTTAAATCCGGCAATATAAGCTGTTCCCAGACCCTGTTTGCCTTTTCGTTCAAGAAGAAACAACTTTTCCGGGTATTCGTTCTGCAATCCTTTTACGGTATTGGCCGTACCATCCGGAGATCCATCATCGATGATTAAAATATGAAATATTTCCGGGAGGTTCATCACTGCACGAATAATTTTTTCGATGTTCTCGATTTCATTATAGGTGGGTATGATGACGATTTTTTTCAAGGTGTAAAAATAAACAGATTAGTCAGAGTTTTTCATGCAAGGATTGATCTCTGGACGGCTTAATTTTTTTTTAACATGGTCTCGGTAAAAATTTTGGAGATGACATTTTTTGTATCCAAAGCGAAATCTCCTTTCATCATCCAATCGTAATAGCTGGGTTCTTTGCGAAATATTTCTGCAACCGGTTTGTCTTTATATTTTCCAAAATTAAATACGGCCTGACCATTGGTTAATCGGATTCTTCGGGTGTAGTCGAGAAAATCTTCACCTTTGGAAAAATCACCCAGGAAGGCCACATTGTTTTCTAAATCATTATATCGCTGTATTTGAGCAAATAGGATTTCCATAGTTGCTTTGGCATCTGCTTCTGCACTGTGAGCGCCTTCCAATTCTTTATCACAGTAATATTTGTAAGCTGCCGAAAGATTTCTAGGTTCTTTTTTAAAAAAGATTTGTTGTACATCTACCAAATGACGGTTTCTGAAATTGACATCGATGCCGGCTCGTAAAAATTCTTCTGTCAGAATAGGGAAATCAAATTTATTGGAATTAAATCCACACAAATCACAATTGTCCAGGAATTGTTTAATCCCATTCGCTAGTTCTTTGAAAGTGGGCTCATTCGCCACATCCTCATCGCTGATACCATGCACAGCAGTAGCTTCAGCTGGAATGGGAATGGTCGGATTTACCCGACGAGTACGTGTTTCGGTTTGGCCGTCCGGCAACATTTTTACGATAGATATTTCTACGATGCGATCTTGGGTAATACTAACACCGGTCGTTTCTAAATCGACACAAGCAATTGGGCGAGTTAAGCTTAAATTCATAGATTCAGTTCTGAATGAGAATCTTCAAAGGTAATTGAGTTTACCTATTCTTTTTCTAGCCAATTTAGGATATCCTTTTCATACAAATTCAGGTAATTTGATTCCCTGACGACAACACTATCTTCGAACCAACGAATACCCGGAAAAGAAGGGCTGCCGTTCATTTCTATAAACTGCTTAGGACCTTTAAATAAAGTATACGGAATGTGGTTCATATTGGTTTCTTCAAAAAATGTAATCAAATCGGTGGAATCCCCGTTTAAAACAGCATAAAATGGAATTTCCGGATTTTTAGCATGCATGATATCCAAACGTCTGGCTGCTTTCCGGCAATACCGACAATTCAGACTCAAAAATAACAGGATGTGTTTTCCCTTGCGTAATTCCACTTGAGGCGGCCTATTACCTGCAGTATGGTATAAATGACTTAAAGGAACCCCCTGGCGGATGGTTTTATCTTTTTCATAAACATAAATACTCTCTGGCGGAAACAAGATTATCGGTAAAGCCAACAAAAGAAGCAGCAAAGCACTTATCGCCCATTTGGAATAGGGGAATGTCCAAAATGTAGACCATTTGAATTGCAAGACCATCAAAGCACTCAAAAGCAAGTTCTTGACAATCGATTCGAGGGGTGTCATACTCACAACTTCACCAAAACAACCACAATTAACATCATTGCCATGGTCGATGATTAATAAAATGAGGTAGACCGTAAACAAGACCAGTAAAATTTGACCGATGGGAAATGCAAGTTTGCGGATATTGATTTGAGTCAGATACAATACTCCGATGAAGAGTTCAAGACCAATCAGGGTTCTGGCTAACCATTCAGCCAATGTCCAATTCAGGAAAGTCGTTTCAACAATGGTCCAGCCGAATTGTTCAATACTGGGCCATTTGGAAATAGCAGAAAAAATAAATATCGCCCCTATTAGTGTGGAGAAGACCCATCCAAGAATGCGTTGCCATTTCATGAGATTCATACAGTATATAAACGGCGAAAATAGGAATATGAAAATTAACTGTAAGGGGGTTTAGCCGTTTAAATCAAAAAAGTCGGAAAGTATTTGAAGTGAAATGTCTTTTCCATTTTTTAGTTTTTGGTTGATATAGGTATAAAATTCTTCGGTGTTAAAGTTATCCAGGGCTTTCAGCTCTTTATTGTAACTTTTAAATGCCATATTCCAAGAGTCAAATTTGCGTTCATCAATGAAACCTTCCTGTATTTTAATCACCCCATCATGACGGTGGTCAATACTTATTTTTTCAAATAACTCAACAACATCGTCTTTATTGCCCTCCAGAATTTGGAAAAAATGTTTATTGCAATACACGAGTATTCCTGTAATACTACTTGATTTATTATTCGAGTTCGAACTTTCAAGGATTGCTTTAATATCCTCGAATTTCAAACAATCACACCCGGTACTAACGTAAGACAGATGGTACACTTTTTCCTCGTTCATGTGATAAAGTTATTACCTCTCGCGAAGGTTTTACATTGTAATAGGCAATATTGCATAAAGAATGCAAATTTTATGCATTCAAAAGGGCTGCCCATGGGTTCATATGGATATTTCTGTAAGCCTGAAGCAGGAACTCGGTGCGATTCTCCGGTCTTTCACTTTTTAGGATGTATAGATTTTTCAGTCTGTTAGCATTTTTTGACAATTTCTTCAAGCTGACTGCTTTTTAAAGAGCAAGCCTGTTTTCACTATTTGCGAATTATCTTTGCGGTCACTATGGCGAAGCAACAAGAACGAAAAACAGACTCCGGAATAGAAATTCAAGCACTTTATACAACCGCTCCCAGTATGGATGAACAACCTGGTCAATTTCCTTTTACCAGAGGCGTGCATGAAGGAATGTATCGCGATAAACCATGGACGATGCGACAATATGCCGGGTTCAGTACAGCTGAGGCCTCCAATGAAAGATATCATTTTTTATTACAACAGGGTGTCACCGGATTGAGTGTCGCTTTTGATTTACCTACTCAAATTGGTTACGACAGCGACGATCCGATGTCCAATGGAGAAGTTGGAAAAGTAGGTGTGGCCATTGATACGCTGGAAGATGTGGAGCGCTTATTCAAGGGCATTCGCCTGGATGAAGTGAGTACTTCTATGACCATTAATGCAACGGGATTTATTTTATTAGCCTTCTACATTGCACTGGCCAAAAAACAAGGAGTGGATGTGCGAAAAATTTCAGGAACCATTCAAAATGATATCCTGAAGGAATATGCAGCAAGGGGGACTTATATCTATCCTCCCAAACCAAGCATGCGTATTATCACGGATATTTTTGAATATTGTAGCCAGGAAGTTCCAAAATGGAATACTATTTCAATTTCAGGATATCATATTCGCGAAGCGGGCAGCACAGCAGTCGAAGAATTGGCATTTACATTATCTAATGGAAAGGCATACCTGAAAGCGGCCCTTGAGAAAGGGCTGGACATCAATATTTTTGCTAAGCGGCTTTCGTTTTTTTTCAATGCACATAATCATCTTTTTGAAGAAGTCGCGAAGTTTCGCGCCGCAAGACGGATATGGGCCAAAATGACTGCTGAACTTGGTGCTACATTACCCGAAGCACAGAAACTGCGTTTTCATACTCAAACCGGCGGCTCCACATTAACGGCGCAACAGCCCATGAATAATATTATCCGGGTTACGATTCAAACCCTGGCAGCAAGTTTGGGAGGTACCCAAAGTTTGCATACCAATGGTTATGATGAAGCGCTTAGTTTGCCAACCACTGTGGCCGCATCACTCGCACTCAAAACACAACAAGTGGTGCAGGAAGAAAGTGGAATATGTGATACGGTGGATCCTTTGGCAGGTTCATTTTTTGTTGAAACACTCACTGCACTAGTGGAAGAAGCAGCCTGGAAACTGATTGATAAAAATGATGCTATGGGCGGTGCAGTTCAGGCCATTGAACAAGGTTTCATTCAGGAGCAAATTGCTTCAAGTAGCTATGCTTATCAAAAAGCTATTGAGTCTGGAGAAAAAGTGATTGTTGGGGTGAATAAATTTCAGCAAGAGGATAATGCTCCGATACCCATTCTTAAAATTGATGAACAAGTGCAGTGGGCGCAAAGCGATCGCTTAAAAGCTTTTAAAGCCAACCGTTATCAG